>JBDLJL010000020.1:0-44825 GCA_039714415.1 Bacteroidota bacterium | reverse complement strand
ATGCTACAGCCAAATTAATTGCTAATAGAAAACACTTTAGGTGCAGAGCCCAGGTTGTATTTGTCGCACAAAATCAAAGTATAATCAGAGATGCATAGCACTGTGAAAATTTGGAATTGGCAATAAAATAACAACGAAACAAATAACCAATGATAGCGAAGAGTAATGACAATAAATGACAGCTAGACCAAGACTTTCCAATGCCTGTTCCGCCTTAGCGGAATTTTAAAAACTTTGCAAGTCAAGAACGCAGCGTAATGACCAATGACAACGAAGCGAATGACTTAACAAAAAAAGCTCAACATTAACCAATATTGAGCTTTTTATTTATATGTATAATTCTTTTTACCAGAATTTAAATTTTCTTAATAATCTCCTTAGCTTATAATTTTTGCTTCCTAACCAATCATTGGTTGGCGTATGAAAGGAAACTTTCAGGAAAAACATATTATCAGCCTGTGTAGAGTACGGTAAAATACTTGTAACTTCGGGATCTACATAGTCTTTATTAAAGAATGTACCGGGAACATAATCAAATTGAATATTCAGTACCATCCAGTTAAAACCAACAAAAAAGACCATTGCTGTTTTATTAAATTCGTCAGGTGTAAGCTTTGCAGAAGTAGATGTTTCTAACCAGTTAACCTTTTGGTTTGCTTTCATACTTATGTGGTAATTAAACTGTGCACCTAGGTAACCATATTTTTGCTTTTTATAAAATTTGGGCCCAATTTTAAAAGCAACTGGTATACCAATAGCATTTACTCTATGTGTTTCAACCATGCTATAAATTCCATTAACTGTTTCATACTTTGAAGACACACCATAATTATTGTATTCAAGCCCGGCCATAATCCCTGCGTTATCTGTAGGAAAATCAAAATGGTATAACAAATCAGCCACAAATCCAGGAGTGTAACCAAGATATGAATCAATTGGTGTCAACTGCATTTCCCCGTTGGGTGTGTTTAAGTATTTATTAGCATTAAAACCCGGTTGAAAACTAAAGCCCTGGTTATAACCCAATCTTAATGAAAAATATTGATATTCACTTTTTTGTGAATAGATTTGTAGGCTAAAAAATAAGCTAAATAATAAAATTATGTATTTCATCCGTTTATATTTTATTGTTTTTAATGGTCGTATGGAACATCCACAACACTCAAGTTTTACTATTTTTGCAACTTACACTTAATAATCATTCTTGTGTGTTAAAATTATTATCATGGATGTTTCATTTGTCTATAATTAGTTATTCTAATATTATTATATTGTAGCATCTAATATCTAAAATTATTGAGTTACACCACCTTGCCAGGGTTGATATTTCCAATAATCATCCTGCGCCCTTGGATCTGCTTCCGGTATCATTCCAAAACCAATAAAGCCATATTCAATAGTTCTACCACTAAACCCACTTGCTCTTGTAACTTTCTTAGGATTATCTATATTTATAAGTTTATCCAGTGTATAATCTCTAACATCACCTGCTGCCGTCCACCTATTATTAAAAGGGTCATATCTGTAAACATCACTAAATATTTCACCAGAATATGCACCTACACCACCTTCCATATCACCTATAATATTATCACCTGTACCAATAAAACCCTGAGTCCCCACTGAAAATGCAGCAGCATTTTGTCTTGGTTCACCTGGAAAATCTGCTAAACGTTTCCACGTACCTTTTGTTCCGTCACCTGTAGGCCTAAACTCCCAAAAATCATTTAAAAATCCGTCATTTGTTCTGCCGAGGCCAAAATAACCTCTTCCGTTCATACTAAATGCAACAGCACCGGTTCTACCAACTTCTGTACCCCCGGGAGGATCAATAGGCTGCCATCCAATAGTATTATTATCACCGTCCCATTCTGCAGCCGGGTCAAAAACCCACCAGTCAAATAATAATACATGTCCTTTTCCAGTACCCACATATGCTTTATCACCAATTGTAAAACTAACAGCATTACTACGTCTAAATCCGTAAAAATCAGTTTGTTGTACCCAACGTTTTTCAATTAAATCATATTGAATGAATTTTTTACTTTTATCTTCCCGTATATCTTCCCCGAAATAATCACCTAGCCCTATAAATATGCTTTTCTTTATATCTCCAGGAACTACACCTTCCCAACTTAGGGCAAAACCCGTTGCTTGCATTACACTTTCTCCATTACCCCGGGCAGGACCTTCGATTTTATCTAATTGAGTATCCATTGCTTCCCATATCCCGGTTGAGGGATCAAACATGTATAAATCATTATTTAATTGGGTTTCCCCACTGCTACCGGAACCAAAGAAAATGGTATCGCCAAAGTTAAAAGCTACGGCATCAAACCGCCCCCCGGCATTTGGCCTTGCATCACCAAACTGTTCAAACCATTCATTAATAGCAGGCAAAGTGGAAATTTTTGAAACTACCGGATTATAACCTGTATCAACAGGGTTTCCCTGTGCATCACCAAAAATAGCAAAAGACCGGATATTATATTCAGTATCTGCCTCCAAATTAGAAAGGTAGCTCAGGTAGGTACTTGAGTTATTCGGGAAAATTGACAAATTGTATGTGGTATCAAAATCATGCCCAATACTGGGATTAGCATTGTCCTTTGACCAGCAATGGCCATATGCAATAATTGAATCACCATAGGAAGTTATTTCACCCTGAATATTGAGAAAATAATCAGCTAATATTACAGCAGAATCAGCTGCCGCCCAGGAATAAAATTCACCATCAACTAATGTTTTTAAATTTTGTGGATGAGTTTGCCTAAAAAAAGAATACATATCCGATTCTTTTTTACAACTCATTACAATCAAAAATAACATGATTATAGCAATACCAGTCTTTTTCATGTGTTAATTTTTTATTATTTTTAATGTACCCAATTCTTCCTGCCATCATTAAAAGCCTGTTTCACAAGAACAGATAAACCATCACTATTACAAGAAATTAGTTACACTTTAATTTTGTTTTTAACTATATCATTATTAATTAACATACTAACGTATAAATTATCCTAAATCATATAATTAAAAGATTTATTTACCCCGATTAAGTAAATCTAAGGGTTCAGTAACATGAAACCCAAGATTTTCTAATTCGGGATTAAGCTTTATATTCTTAAAATTAAAAATTTAATATTTAAGAATAATAAAGATAACAAGAACTATTCCAATAAATAACAACTTCATAAAAAAATAAAGTTATATTTATAGTTATTTTAAAAATTTTCACTTCCCTGAATGCCAATAAAAATAACCACATGCATTTTTATTTGAGTTATTTCAATAACTATTATTTATTCAGGATAAAAATGCAAAGGAACGAATAAAAAATGATATTTTTGTTCCAAATTTTGATGAACCTAACAAAAAAATGTATAGAATACATGAAATTAGTGGTCATATTCAATCAAGCTATATAATTGAATACCATGATAAAATTTTACTAACTGATTGTGCAACAAAGGCAGACCTTACAAAAATTGAACATTTTATTCATCAGGATTTAGGACGAAAAATGGAAGATATAAAACTGGCCGTTGTAAGCCATATGCACCCTGATCACGCAGGCCTGGCAAGTATTCTTCAAAAAAAATACAAGATCCCTATTATTGCCCACCCTTCCGCTAAAAAATGGTATGGTGGGTTTTTAGGTGAGTTGCAGCATTTTATTGATGTTTTATTGGCCTGGTATGTTTCCATAAAAATGAAAAACCCGCCTAAACGAATGTGGTATCCTGCCAAATTAAAGCCTGATTACATTGTGGAAGATAGTGAAAACCTTCCTTTTTTTGAAGATTGGAAAGTTATTTATACACCTGGCCATACTTCTCATGATATTTCCTTATATCACAAACAGAGTAAAACAATTTATCTGGCTGATGTAATCTTAAAAATCAACAAAAAATACCTTCTGCCAATGCCGGTTACATTGCCAAAATTAATGGAAAAAACATTAAGCAAATTGTCAAAACTGGATATTGAAAACCTGTTGCTTGCCCATGGTAGCCAGACAGTTATTAAGGATAAAAAAGTTTTCTTTCATAAATTAATAAATCAATTAAATGAAAAAAAAAGAAGAGTGTTTGTATTAATTAATCTAATTTCATTTTTCCCACCTTGTATACGAAAACTAGAGAAATATTAAGACTACATTAATTAAAGGTAACAAATTTCATATAAAATTGTATATTGCTAAATTGTTATTATTGTTTCTATATAAAATTATAAATATCTTTGTTAATCCTTTTAAACATTATTTAAAACTTTATACAATGAGAAAATCATTATTGTTCATTATTTTTTTATTTATCACCAATATTACATTACAAGCACAAGACAAATATATAATTTTAAGTGGTGGCCTAACGAAACCTCTTTCTGATTTTGCCTACAGTAATTTTGATAACCCAGATGCAGGATTTGCTACAAATGGCTATAATTTTGGGTTTGAATTAGCAAATTTTTTAAACCCCTGGTTTGGCTTGGGCGGAAGTTTTAAATTTAACAACAGTGGTTTTAATTCACAAAAATTCAATGATTTTATTGATCAGGAATATGGTACTGAATTTGACACAATACACTTAACATCAGGCGAATATAACCTTCATAATTTTTTAGTCGGACCGTATGGCAAAATAAATATTGGAGGTCACATATCAATCTTAGGTAAAGCATTTATTGGTGTTTTATCTACTTTCAGGCCTGATCAATCACTGGTGTACAAAAGATATGGTGACATAGAAAACAGTAGCCTGTATTCTGAGGGGAAACTCACTGGAGCATTTGCCTGGAATTTTGGTGGTGGCATCCTTGTAAAAGTTTCTGACAGCTTTGGTATAATAGCACTGGCTGACTATATTGGTGCTAATCCCAAATTTGATGTATTTGACTACCAAGAAATTGCAATTGTTAAAGAAATGCAACCTGTTCGTTATCTAAACATAAACCTGGGAATTGCTCTAACCTTGTAATAACGATTGAAAATTAATTACTGATTATTGAATATTGAAATTAGAAATTCATCAATAATCAATAATGGCTGTAGTATAAAATATTGTGGTTATA
This sequence comes from Bacteroidota bacterium, assembly GCA_039714415.1. Lineage (GTDB taxonomy): Bacteria > Bacteroidota > Bacteroidia > Bacteroidales > NBLH01 > NBLH01. Next base: position 39,752 of record JBDLJL010000020.1, on the reverse strand, counting down.
AAACTAACTATATAATCCGCAGATAACGCAAATGTTCGCAGATAATTATGAGTAAAATCTGCGGTAATCTGGATAATCTGCGGATAAAATTAATAAAACCCACAAAATATTATATCATAGCCTCAATAGTCAATAGTCAATATACACCATTCCTTTTGATATTTTTTTTACCAGGAAAGTATGAATCCCGGATTCTAAATGCTTGGGAAATATAAAATTTTCAGCACTTAGCAAAGCATAGTAACTATTTTCGCCCTCAAATTGATAAAAAGGCTCAACAATTCCTGATTTATGCTTTACTTCAACCCGATGCATAAACCTAAACAAATAACTTCTGTTTTCTCGATAAAAAGGGTGTGGTGGTTCAATAAATATCTGTCCGGCACAGTTGATTTTGTCAACTTTACATAAATAGCTGCTACCAACCTTAAGATTATACGAAGAATAATATTCAACGGGAACAAGGTGTTTATCACCATAAGGATCAACCAGAACAAAATAGTTCATACCTTCAGGACTTAGAGACAGTTTGTGTAATTTAAAATGATAAAACTGACCTTGTTTCAAACGTAATTTTTTTCTGTATTTAAATACTTTCTTCATTATAGATTTCAAATACCCAATAAATTAAAAGAAGATCATCAATAAAAATATATATAACTTTATCCCAAAGTTAAAAGAATAAAATATGTATTTAAAACTTTTATTTATTTTCTTAATGTTAGTAAATTTTGGAATTCATTCCTGTTCTCAATCAGTGGATAAAGAAATTAGCAATAAAAAAACAAAAATGGATAAAAAGAAAAAACAAGATAAATCTAATAATGAATGGAAAAAAGTATTAACCCCTGTACAGTTTTATATTACAAGGCAAAATGGGACAGAAAAACCATTTTCAGGAGAGTATGATCATTTTTTTGAAAAAGGGATTTATAAATGTATTTGCTGTGGTACTGAATTATTTGAATCAAATACAAAATTTGATTCAGGATGTGGATGGCCAAGTTTTTATGATATGAAGGATAACAAAAACACTAAACTGATAAAAGATAACAGCCTGGGTATGTGCAAAATAGAGATAAGGTGTGCTCACTGTGATGCACACCTGGGTCATGTTTTTAAAGATGGTCCCCAACCAACAGGCCTAAGATACTGTATTAATTCAGTTTCATTAAAATTTGAAGCAGATAGCTTGAAAACTAATAACAACGAATAAATAATGAGGAAATGTGAAGATGTGAAAATTTGAAGATGTGGAAATGAGAGAATGAATATTAAGAAATCAGTAAGCAGTTTCCAGCAACCAGAAGTCAACAACCAGCAACCAGCAATCAAATTTTATAAATACATCATTATCGAACTATTGAATCAAAACATTAGTTCCGTAATTTGTTCCAAATCTTCAGTTGATAGTTTTTGGAAATAGCCATTAACTTTGTTTTTTACCATTAAATCAATAATTTTCTGCTTTTGGGTTTTATCAATATTAATTTCAGATAAACGAACCGGGGCATTTATTTGTCGGAAAAAGGATTCCAGTTTTATGATAAAATCATCACAAGAATTAACATTAAAAATCAATTTTGACAGTTTCTTAATTCGTTCCGGTATTCTGTCTTTTTGTAGTTTTAACCATGCGGGATAAGCTATTGAAAGACTTGCACCATGTGGTGTATCATATAAAAAAGATAAAGTGTGGCCAATATCATGTACACCCCAGTCACCACTACCTGCCCGTCCGTAACTGGTCATACCATTTAATGCGCAAGTTGCAGTCCACATAATATTTGCCCTGTTCTCATAATTATCAGGTTCCTTTAATACCGGGATAGCATACCGCATAGCTTCTAATATAACCGCTTGTACAAAACGGTCAGACAAATTAGCCGCCCCATGTACAAAAAAAGATTCAAATGCGTGGGCAATAAGGTCAACTATACCATAAGCAGTATATTCTGGCGAAACTGAATAAGTATAAACCGGATCGAGAAATGAGTGTTTTGGATATACCAAAGGGTTAAAATAACCGATTTTCTCACCTGTTTCCATATTCTGTAATACTGCAGCAGCATTCATTTCACTTCCGGTAGCAGCTAATGTCAAAACGGTGATCAAAGGTAAACTTTCTTTGGAAAATGCTCTCATTTTCATCACCTTCCAGGGATCAAGATTTGCAGGAATACACAATGCAATAATTTTAGCCGAATCTAAAACACTGCCACCGCCCAAGGCCAGTACCATATCACAATTTTTATCAATACCTATTTGTATAGCCTTTTGAACATCTTCAACTAAAGGGTTTGGTTTTATACCGCTAAACTCAGTTATTTCCATTGCGAATTTTTCAAGCTGCTGAATTACATCATTATATGAACCATTATTTTTTACTGAACCTTTTCCGTAAACCAGTAATACTTTTTTACCATAGGGCAATAATGTTTTACCTAAATCAGCCACTACACCTTTTCCAAAATGAACTTTTACAGGATTATATGCAACAAAATTTTCCATAATGAATATTTTTAGTAATTTGCTACCTGTAAATATACTAAAATTGCATTTATTATCATTTAAAATGGATAAAAATCCTGATAAAATAACAGCCAATAAAATTGAATCCCTTCAAAATGAATTAAAAAAGGTCAAACAAGATTTGTTGTTTTCATGTAAAAAAGAAAATGAATTCAGGGAAATTGTCGATAATGCTAATTCATTCATTATAAAAATTTCAACGAAAAATAAGGTTAATTATGTAAATAATTTTGCAAAAAAACTTTTCAAAAAATATTCACAAATTATTGGTGAAAGCCTTGAAAAAAGTCTAATCAGCGGAATAATTGAAGGTAGCGATGGCTCGGTTAAATTATTTAACAAATTATTTTCACAGCCTATAGATTATCAGTCGTTTACAAGTTTACACAAAACTCTTGAAAAAAAATATATATGGGTTTTTTGGACTATGAAACCAGGATATGATGAAAAAGGAAATTTTGTCGAGTACACTATTATAGGAAATGATATAAGCCACTCAAAAAAACGTGAAAAATTAATCCTTAAACAGAAAAAAATAATTGAAGATAAAAACAAAAAACTTAAAGAAATAAATGAGGCATTAAGCTCTTCAAATGAACGAATTAAGGAATCAGTAAACAAACAAGCAAAAAGTGAATTACGTTTTAGGATTATGAGCCAAAATATGCCATTTGGAATTTTTATAAGTAATCCTGATGGTGAAAATAATTTTGTTAATGACTTTTACTGTAAACTTACAGGTCTAAAATATGAAAACGCTCTTGGGCTTGAATGGATGAGAGCGATACATCCGGATGATATAAAATCAGTACGAAAAAGATGGGAATCAGCATTAAAAAAAAGTCCCATGAATTTTAATATGATCTATAAAATTTTAAATGTTATAACCGGAAAAACATATAAAATACATTCCATAGCAAAAGAAATGAAACATAATGAAGAGCTAATTGGATATGTTGGTGTTATAGAAGATATTACAAAAGAAGAAAGATTAATAAACAAATTAAAGAATTATGAACTGATCATTAGGAATTCAACAGAAATGATGTCATTGATAAGTAAAGAATATAAATACCTGGCTGTAAATGACTCATATGTACAGGCACATGGATTAAAAAAATATGAAATTGAAGGAAAAACCTTTTCCCAATTATGGGGTGAAGACCTATTTAAAGATAAAATAAAAGTAAAATTTGATGAAGCTTTTGAAGGAAAAATTGTCAGGTATCAGGATTGGTTTGACTTTGAACACCTTGGAAGAAAATATTTGGACGTAATATACCAGCCGGTTTTTGGTTACCGGGGTGAAGTTGAATCATTGACAGTTAATACTCTCGACATAACCGACCTAAAAGAAACACAAACAAATCTTGAAAAAGCCATTCAGGAAGCTGAAAAGGCAAATAAAGCAAAAAGTGAATTTCTTGCTAATATGAGCCATGAAATAAGGACTCCATTAAATGCTGTTATAGGGTTTACCGAGCTTCTTGAGAGTCAAATAAATGATTATAAACAAAAAAAGTATCTGGGTTCGATCAAAGCAGGCGGAAGAAGTTTATTAACCATTATAAGCGATATACTTGACTTGTCAAAAATTGAAGCAGGAAAAATGGAACTTAACTATGAACCGGTTCATATTAATAATTTAATTGATGAAATCAGCCAAATTTTTTCAATCAAAATTGAAGAAAAAGACTTACTATTTGAAACGTTTAGTGATCCACAGTTACCTGATTATATTTTATTAGATGAAATCCGACTAAGGCAAATTCTGTTTAACCTGGTTGGCAATGCAATTAAATTTACAAAACAAGGCAGTATAAAACTATCTTTCAAGCAAATCAATAAAGAAAAAGATACGATAGATGTAGAAATTAACGTGGAAGACACGGGAATTGGTATCCCAAAGGACCAACTCACAGAAATTTTTAAGGCATTCAAACAGCAAGTTGGACAAAGCACAAGAAAATATGGTGGAACCGGTTTAGGTCTTACTATTAGCAGAAAACTAGTTGAGTCAATGAATGGGGAAATTAATGTGGAAAGCAAACTTGGAATTTATACAAAATTTACAATTATCTTGAAAAGAGTAAAAATTACCAGTTCAACGATAGATACAAAGAAAGAAAATATTATTGACCAATACGATTTGGTTTTTGAAACCGCTAATATTTTGGTAATTGACAGAGTAAAAGAAAATAGGGATTTAATAACGGCTAATTTTAATGACACCGCCCTAAACATTATTCCAGCAAATGATACCAAAGAGGCACTAAAATTAATTCAAACAAAAAAAATTAAGCTTGTAATTCTGGATGTCAATATAAGAGATTTAAAAGACTGTAAAGTTAATGAATTAGTAAAAAAACTTACTAAAAACAGTAACCCTCCCATAATTGCCATGTCTACATCAATAATTAACAAAGAAGAATGTGAATTGGAAATAGATTTTGCTGATTTTTTATCAAAACCAATGCAACGAATTGAGCTAATAAAAGCAGTATCAAAGTTTTTGAAACATAAAAAAATAAGAAAAAAAAGTATATTACCAGAGTCTGGAAATTTCGATGATTCATTAAAAAGCATGCGACTGAAACCGGATTTTAATGAAATAATTGATCATCTAGAAGATAAGTTCATTCCAATGTGGAAAAAGGCAAGCCGTGACGAACTTTCTGATGATATTGAACAGTTTTCAAAAGAATTAAAAACTTTTGCAGAAGAGTATAAAGTAAAAATTCTAATTAAATTTGCCAATGATCTTTCAGAATACTTAAATAGTTTTGATTTGGCAGAAATGAACAAAAGTCTTAATCAGTTCCCTAATATCATTGCAAAAATTAAAGGAAATACCTAATATCGATTACAAATTCTAGTATTGCAAGGTATAAATGTAAAAATTTGAAGATGTGAGGATGTGAGGACTTGCAAAGTTTTTCAAACTTGGAAAGTCTTGATGTCCTGCTATAGAGAAATATGAAAATGTAAGGATTTGAAGATGTGAGAATGACTTAATGACAATTAAATAACAGCGAAACGAATGACAAATGACAATAGAACAAACAATATTACAATTTTAGGTTACTGAGCGTGGCTACTGAGCGACATCGAAGTATAGCCGAAGTAAACAATAGAACATTTCAATAATCAATAATCAATATAAAATGTACCAAAACAACAACCCCAAAATACTAATCATTGATGATATTGCAGAAAATATCAAAGTGGTAGCTAATGTTCTAAAAAAACATAATTATAATATCAGTTATGCCCAAAGCGGAAAAGATGGTATCGAAAGAGCAAAAAAAGTATATTTTGATATTATCCTGCTGGACATAATGATGCCCGAAATGGATGGATTCGAAGTATGTAGGTTACTGAAAACTAACATTATAACAAAAGATATCCCAATAATTTTCCTGACAGCAAAAACAGATGAAGATAGTATTAAAAAGGGTTTTGAAGCAGGTGGTGTTGACTTTATAACTAAGCCATTCAAAACCAACGAATTACTAGCCAGGGTTAAAACACATATTCAGTTAAAATTGGTACAGGAACAATTGAGTGAAACAAATGAAAAAATCCAACTGGCCAATGAAAATAAAGACAAACTACTTTCTATCATTGCTCATGATTTACGAAACCCTTTTTCTGTACTAATTACTTTTTCAAAACTAATAATGGATTCATTTGATGAATTTTCAAAAGATGACATTCTCACCTACATGAAATCGTTCTATGAGACTTCTAAACAAGGATATAACCTATTGGATAATTTACTGAAATGGTCCAAATCACAAACCGGAAAGATGGAAATAATTCCTGAAAAGATTGACCTTAATGATTTGGTTGAAGAAACTGTTACTTTGTTAAATTCTCAGGCCCTAAACAAACATATAAAACTTGAAAACAAGGTACCACAAAATATTTGGGCATTTGCTGATATTAATATGATACTTACCGTGTTGCGAAATTTAATAAGCAATGCTATTAAATTTACCAATTCAGATGGAACAGTTAGTATAACCGGTGAACAAAATGAAAATCATATCAAAATTAGTATCATTGATAATGGTATGGGAATTGAAGCTTCAGATATTGATAAAATATTTCGTATTGACATAAAACATAGCACATCAGGTACTGAAGGAGAAACAGGTACCGGCTTAGGTATTATTTTATGTAAAGAATTTATTGAAAAAAATAATGGTGAACTAAAGGTTGAAAGTAAACCTGGTATGGGGAGTAAATTTAGTTTTACATTGCCAAAAGTGAATATTAGTAATTCGTAACTGGTAATTGGTAATTAGATGTGGAGATGTGGCACTTCGACAAGTGATACAGTAGGTATGTCGAACTGCTGTGTGACTAATATGAAAATTATGAAAGACAAATGAAATGACCAATAATGACTAATGACTAATGACAAATAACTAATAACTAATGACTAATGACAAATAACTAATAACTAATGACTAATGACCAATGACCAATGACTAATATACTAATTACTAAAAAATGAAAGCTAAAATTTTAATTGTTGATGATATATTGCAAAACATCCAAATTATAGGAAAAATATTATCCGATACCAATTATAATGTTAGCTATGCAACTGATGGTGTTTCTGCTTTAGAAAAAGTCAATAATATAAATTTTGATCTGATTTTACTGGACATAATGATGCCTGAAATGGATGGGTTTGAGCTATGTAGACTTTTAAAGCAAAATGAAAAATCGAAAGAAATTCCGGTAATTTTTTTAACCGCAAAATCCGATGATGAAAGCATTATTCAGGGTTTTTTATCCGGTGGCCAGGATTATGTTAGTAAACCTTTTCAATCACAGGAATTGCTAGCACGAATAAAAACCCACTTGAAATTGAAATCCCAGTCAGAAAAATTAAAGAAAACTGTAAAAAAACTTTCCGTTAGGAACAAAAAAATAAAAAGCAGTATTCAATATGCAAAAACAATTCAGTCAGCATTATTTCCTAATATTGAAAATATAAAAAAAGATTTTGATGATTTTTTTCTCATTTTCAAACCCAGGGATATTGTTTCAGGTGATTTTTACTGGTACCACAAAACAGAACAATATCAAATCTATATAATTGCTGATTGTACCGGACATGGCGTTCCAGGTGCTATGCTTTCTATGGCTGGTAAAACCTATCTTGATCAGATTGTAAAATACGATAAGATCACTCAACCTGATAAAATCCTTAATAGTTTAAACACACATTTTAAACAGCTATTGAAATCCTCAAAATATGAATTAATTGATGGCATGGATATTTCCGTCTTTAAATTTGACTTCTTAAATCAACAAATTCAATATAGTGCTGCCGGACAAGATTTATTTTTTTTCAAGGATAATCATGTTATGCTTTTTGAGGCTGACCATTTGTCAATTGGCGGATTTAAAAATGAACCTGAAGGAAGCTTTAAATTATATGTTATTGATTTTGAAAAAGATACCAAATACCAATTCTATATGTTCACCGATGGATATACCGACCAAATTGGTGGTGAAAAAGGTAAAAGGTTTACAACAAAAGCTTTGAAAAAATTAATTGCAGAAAATCATGAAAAACCAATGAAAATCCAGGAATTAAAATACAAAGATACACTAACATACTGGTTTAATGGTCATAAACAATTAGATGATATAACATTTACAGGTTTTTCCTTAAAAAACTATTTAGATTCAATCTAAATACTATGAAGATTTAATCTAAATATAAATTAAGTGCACGTTATCCCGCTATGGACTGATAATCTTGCACATAACTAAGTATGAGTTTAAAATGCTGAAATTATGTATTTTTTTTTGTATATTTAACAATCCTAAGATTATTATTAAAAAAATTGTTTAATTGCTATTTCAATCGTTGATAAATAACAACAAACTATTTGTAAAATTCAAGTTCTATATTTCATTTTTTAATTACCGAAAATCAATTATGTGATCTGTAAGTTATATGATCACCATTTGACTACAAACGCTCTAATTAAATATAAAACATACTATTATGGAACACACGTCAGCCTCACAAAACAGCAAAATTCATTTAGGAATAGATATTGGTTCAATTTCAATCAATACCATATTGATGAATAGTGAACAAAAAATTATTGATGAAAAATATATATACACAAAGGGAAGAACATTCCATGTTCTTATGGACTTGTTAAATAAAATATTAAAAACCTATGGAAAAGATTCAATAAAAACTGTTGCTTTTACAGGAAGCGGTGGAAAACAGGCTACTGAACTGATTGGGGGGAGTTTTGTAAATGAAATAATTGCCCAATCCACATCAGTTGGTAAACTTTATCCACAGGTTAAAACAATTATTGAAATGGGAGGCGAAGATTCTAAGCTTATATTTATGGAAGAACAAAAAGCCTCAACTCATTCCCAATTATCAGACTTTGCCATGAACAGCCTTTGTGCTGCTGGGACAGGTTCATTCTTGGATCAACAGGCTAAAAGAATAGGTGTTTCCATCGAAAATGAATTTGGCAATTTAGCTCTTATGTCCGAAAAACCTCCTCGAATTGCTGGCAGATGTAGCGTTTTTGCAAAAAGCGATATGATACACCTTCAACAAATTGCAACCCCTTTGCATGATATTGTGGCAGGTTTATGCTTTGCAGTTGCCCGTAACTTTAAAAGCAGTGTAGGCCGGGGTAAAAAATTCATAAAACCATTTAGCTTCCAAGGAGGTGTTGCAGCAAATGAAGGTATGGTAAGAGCTTTTAAAGAAATTTTTGATTTAAATGAAAATGAAATAATTATTCCTAAGCATTATGCTTCAATGGGAGCAATTGGTGCACTTTCATATATCATGAACCACCCTGAAAAAAGCCATGCTGAATTTAATGGTTTAACTGCACTTGAGACATACCTAAAAAGTAATAATAAAGATAATGCTAACTTAGGTCAATTAAAGGAATCAAAAGCAGTTTATAATAAAGAAATCATTATCAATAAAAATGGAAACGAAAAAATTGAAGTCTTTCTGGGTATAGATGTAGGATCATTAAGCACCAATGTTGTCCTTATTGATAAAGATAATAATGTAGTGTCACGAAGATATCTGCCAACCGCAAGTAAACCAATAAACGCAATCCAAAGAGGATTAAAAGAAGTTTATGAAGAAATTGGTAATGAAGTAATTGTTAAAGCAGTAGGAACAACAGGTTCTGGTCGTTATTTAACTGGTGATTTTATTGGTGCTGATATCATTCAAAACGAGATTACAGCACAGGCAACAGCAGCCATAGCTTATGATTCAACAGTTGATACCATTTTTGAGATTGGTGGTCAGGATTCCAAATATATTAGTATTGAAAATGGTGTTGTGGTAGATTTTGAAATGAACAAAGTTTGTGCAGCAGGAACAGGCTCATTCTTAGAGGAACAGGCTGAAAAACTTGATATTAATATTATTAAGGAGTTTGGCGATATGGCCTTAAATTCGGAACAACCAGTACGATTAGGAAGCCGTTGCACTGTATTTATGGAATCGGATCTGAACTCACATCAACAAAAAGGTGCTGAAAAGGAAAACCTTGTGGGTGGCCTGGCATATTCTATTGTCCAAAATTATATTCAGAAAGTAGTTGGTGATAAGCCAATTGGAAACAAAATCTTTTTCCAGGGCGGTGTTACAAATAATAAATCAGTGGTGGCCGCATTTGAAAAAATTACCGGAAAATCAATAATTATTCCACCTCATTTTGATGTAACCGGTGCTATTGGTGCAGCGATTTTAGCAAGGGAATCATTAAAGGATGAAATTAAAACCAGGTTTAAAGGATTTGATGTAGGTAAAGTAAAGTTTACCCTTGACCGTTTTACCTGCAAATCATGTTCTAACCAATGTGAAATTCAAAGAGTGAGAATTGATGGTGAAAAAAAAGCCCTTTACTATGGCGGAAGGTGCGAAAAATATGAAGTTGAAGAACGAAAAGGAAAAGGTTTAGACATACCCAACCTGTTTGAAGAACGCATACAGATGATCATGGGCGACTATAAGGAAACAGAACAAAGTAAAAATGAGAAAAATAAAACCACCATAGGTATTCCTCGTGGCCTAATGCTGTTTTATCAACAATTTCCTTTTTGGCGAACTTTCTTTGAAGAACTAAACTTTGATGTAGTCATTTCTGATGAATCTGACCAGCAATTAGTTAAAAAATCACTGGAACTCATGGTTGCTGAAACCTGCTTACCGGTTGAACTTATACATGGTCATGTAGAAAACCTCTTAAAAAAAGAAGTTGATCATATTTTCATCCCATTTATTGTTAATGTGAAAGCGGACAAAGATAATCCCACGAGCAATTGTAACTGCCCATGGGTTCAATCTCACCCGTTTATGGTACGTAGTGCTTTTACAGATGAAAAGGTCAGGGAAAAATTTTTGATTCCGACATTACATATTAAATTTTTTGGAAGAGTGCTAAATGAAGAACTTTCTAAATTTATGAAAATGAAGTTTGGCATCTCTAAATCAAAAACAGTTAATGCCATAAAAAAAGCAGATTTGGCCCAAACCCTATTTGAACAACAAATTAAAACAAGGGGTAAGGAAGTCATGAATAATTTACCAAAAGATAAAAAAGCATTAGTAATCCTTGGACGCCCGTATAATACCAATGATCCTTTCCTAAACCTTAGGCTGGTTGAAAAGTTGATCAATCAGGATACATTACCCATCCCTGTTGACTTTTTACCATTGCATGAAGAAAATATTTTTGATGATTACAAAACAATTTACTGGCCAAATAGTCAAAAAATACTTGCTGCAACAAGGATAATTCATAAAAATGACAATTTATATGGAGTATTCCTGGGAAATTTCCGTTGTGGTCCGGATTCATTTGTTACTCATTTTGTGCGTGAAGAAATGAATGGAAAACCATACTTACACTTAGAAGTTGATGAGCATAGTGCAGATGCCGGTATGATTACACGTTGTGAAGCATTTTTAGATAGTCTTGAAGGATATCAAAAAGTAAAATCAAATCAGGTATCAGAAAAACAAAAACACCAGGAACCAGAAGACAAACTGGAAGGCAGAACATTATACTTACCATATGCAAGTGATCAGGTACATATGATCGCTGCTGCAGCCAGAAGTATTGGAATAAAAGCAGAAGTATTACCAATGCAGGATGAAACAGACCTGGAAATAGCACGAAAGTATACTAATGGACAGGAATGCTTCCCAATGATATGTACAACCGGAAGTTTTTTGAAAAAGTTAATGGAACCGGATTGTGATCCTAAGAAGGCAAGTTTTTTTATGCCTGATCATAATGGTCCATGCCGGTTTGGTGAATATAATAAACTTCAAAAAGTTATATTTAACCGATTAGGATACCATGATGCAACAATCCTTACACCAAGTAACGATGATTCCTATGCTGCCCTTGCTAAAGAAAATTCTGGAAAATTCAGGTTTAATGCATGGAAAGGTTTCGTTGCCGAAGATTTGCTAAGAAAACTATTGCAGGAAAAAAGACCTTATGAACTCATTGAAGGCCAAGCAAATAAAACTTATCAAAAACATTTTAATGAACTCATTAAGGCAATTGAAACAGGAGAAAAAAGTGTTGGTAATATACTTAAAAGAGCAGGGCAAGATTTTAGTGATATTCAGTTAAAAAATGGAAGGCGCAAACCAGTTGTTGCAGTAGTAGGTGAAATATTCATGCGTGATAATCCATTTTGTAGTTCATTCCTTATTGACAGACTTGAAGCTTTAGGTGCCGAAACTATAATAGCTCCATTTAGCGAGTGGATTCAATATTCAACCTACAGGTATTGGCGCGACAGCAAATGGAAGGGTGATTTAAAAGGCTTGTTTAAATCTAAAATTCAGGAGTTTGCACAGCATGTATCTGCAAATTCATTAACTAAAAATGTAAGGGAACTTTTGGTAATGAAAGATGAAATTGAAGTTAAGGATATGCTTAAGCGTTGTGAACCATATATACATAGAGACTATGATGGTGATCCACCTATTGCTATTGGTTCAGCATCAGCATTGGTTGAACAAAATATTTCCGGAGTGGTACATATTATGCCATTTACTTGCATGCCGGGTACATTAATTTGTTCCGTAACTAATGATTTTAGAAAAGATCACAATAATATACCTTGGGAAAATTTTGCCTACGATGGCCAGGAAGATGCAGCTATTGATACAAGGTTACAAGCATTTATGCACCAAGTTGAAGAATACTGTACTGCGAATAAGTTATATGAAATAACAAAGGCATAGAAAACAATTGAAAAAATGGTGATTTTTTCCCTTTGGTCAAGAGATCGGCTACGCCTAAGTTGAGGATTTGGTTATTTGGTAATTTGAAGATAAGAAAATTTATTGATGTGAAGATGTGGAAGTATGGGATTGGTAAATCAATGACCTATGACAAGTTTCAAGTTTCAAGTTTTAAAGTTTCAGAAATAACCAAATATACAGATACGCAAATAACCATTTAATGACAGCAAAGCGAATGATTAATGACCAATAAATTACTAATCAACTTAATTTCTTTTATTCATCAAATCCGGGGCGGATAAATGCTCGGGCATCAGGGAGATCTGCTTCTACCCTTTTGCGTAATTTTTCCAACATGACAAGAATATCAAGAATACTATCTTCTTTTTCAGGAAATTGTTGATAAAGTTCGCCCCAGGCCGCGATAGAGCGATCCATTCCAATTAGTGCAACTTTTGCTGAACCATCAGCGTCAGAGGGGAAATCTTTATAGATTTCAGGTTCTTTAAGTTCTTTAGCTTTTCCACTAACCGCACGTCGTATTTTCACATGTATTTGATATTGATACCAATGTATAACTTCAATAGCATCGTTTAACCTTATTAAAGATTCTTCCAGATTTTCATCTTGCAAATTTAGCTCACCAAGCTTATTTAAATCAATTTCTTTTGCCTTAAGAAATTCTTCTGAAGACTCAAACCATTCTTTAACCTTTTCAGTGTATTCCATTGATTTCTTTGAGCAATCATGTTTTTTGGCAATTTCCCTTTTCTCTTCTTCCTCTCTTCCTGCTTCTTCCAAATCCTGTTCACTAATTTCAACACCCTGTTCTTTCATGGTATCTTCAAGCATCTCAAAGGTAATTTTAAACATTTCGCCCAGTTTATCCCAAAAAACTTTATTGCTTATGTCCTTGGATTCCGGGCTATCATATTGTTCCTCAGAAATATCATAATTTAAACAACGGGATGTAAAAGTACAACGCTCACACCATCGGTCACAATAATTGTATATTCCCGGTATATTGTTTGGATTCCCAGCCAGTTTTTTTATCCTTTCTTTATCCATGTAGTAGAATTGACTATTTTTGATTCAATGTCGTTTAGTAAAGGATTTCTTAATTTACTTTAATGACGTTCAAAAGTCCTAACGGACGTTTTGAAGACCACTCTACTACTTTTGAACGTCCGTTAGGACTTCAAAACGTCTAAACTAAACGACATTACTTGTCGATTAATTATTTTTTATTGACAAATATACATCATTAAATTCCAGGTCTTTCCAAAAACATCAAATCTGCCAAAGCAATTGCCGTTACAGCCTCAAGTACAACAGGTACACGTAATGCAACACATACATCATGCCTGCCTTTTACTTCAAGCTTTTCCGATTTTCCAGTTTGTAAATTAACCGTTTCCTGTTCCAAGCTGATACTTGATGTTGGTTTTACTACCACTTTAAAATAAATATCATTACCATTGGTAATTCCACCATTAATACCGCCGGCATTATTTGTTTTTGTTTTGCCTGAATTGTCAATAATTTCATCATTGTGCTCACTTCCAAGCATTTTGGCAGCATTAAAACCTGCACCAAACTCAATACCTTTAATAGCTGGAATGGAAAAAACCAAATGACTAATAATTGATTCCACAGAATCGAAAAAAGGTTCACCCAAACCAACAGGGATATTTGAAGCCCTACAATCTACAAGCCCACCTATAGAATCTCTTTTTTTTAAGGCCAAATCTATTGCGCTTTCAATATTTTCAATACCCCCGGCTTCTATCAAATTTGCACCTACTGAGATGGGAGTTATTATTTTTTTTGCTACGACCCCGGCAGCCACAAGAGCTAAAGTTAAGCGACCCGAAAAATGTCCCCCACCCCTATAATCATTATAGCCTTTATACTTTTTAAATGCGACAAAATCAGCGTGTCCTGGTCTTGGTAGGTTTTTTAATTGCGAATAATCTTTTGAACGTATATTTTCATTTTTAAAGACTATGGTAATGGGCGCACCAGTTGATTTATCTTCAAACACGCCACTAATAATTTCAGGTTGGTCTTTTTCCTTTCTGGGTGTTGTCCCTTTTGCACCGCTTCTTCTTCGTTCAAGATCTTCAAGAAAGTCATCTTCTTTTAATTCAATACCTGGTGGGCAACCATCAATAGTTACCCCAACAGATTTACCATGAGATTCGCCAAATATGCTTATTTTAAATACTCTTCCAAATGTGTTCACCTTGTATGTTTATTATGTTATAATCTACAATTCTGTATTTTGCATTCTGAGACAAATCATGATTTGTCTCTACCGAACTATTCCGCCAATATTTTCTAAATCATCAAAAAAATCAGGCCAGGATTTACCTACAGCCCCACTATCTTCAATAAACATCTCGCCTTCAGCACACAAACCTGCTACAGCCAAAGCCATTGCTATTCGGTGGTCATGGTGCGAAGATACTTTTGTCCCGTTAATTTTTCCACCTTCAATCAGCATTTTATCACCTTCAAGTGTAATTATAGCACCTATTTTTTCAAACTCCGTTTTTAAAGTTAATGCCCGATTACTTTCTTTATGAGTTAACCTGTTAACACCATGAATAATCGTTGTTCCTTTGCAATAAATCGCAAGCGCCACCAACGGCGGAAACAAATCCGGTGTATCCGTTGCATCATATTCAAATGCAATCAATTGGTTTTTGGTTATTATCAAACCATTATCTATGCTTTCAACTTTTGCACCTGCATTTTCAACAACTTCCACAATAGCCTTATCACCCTGAGCTGAATTTAAATCAATACCTGTAATTTTTATTTTACCGGCAATGGCTCCGGCTACCACCAAAAATGCAGCACCACTCCAATCACCTTCAGTTGTAATATTTATTGGTTTATATTTTTGATTTGCAGGAATTTTAAACAGTTCATAATTATCATGATTAATTTCTATTCCAAATTTACGAAGAATTTCAATGGTTAAATCTATATAAGGCTTACTTTTTAAATTGGATACAGATAATTCAGAATCCTTATCCGTTAAAGGCAATGCCATCAACAAACCTGTTAATAATTGCGAACTGAATTCACCATCAACATCAACTTTGGTATTTTTATAAGGTCCTTTGATTGTCAATGGTAATTTTCCATTATTCGAATTTATTTCAACACCAAAATCTTTCAAAGTATCTACAATAAAATCAACCGGTCTGTTTAACAACGAACCTTTTCCCGTAATCTCAAAAACATTTTTGTTTAAAGCAAGAATTGGCGAAAACATTCTTAAACCTAATCCTGATTCACCAATTATCACATTTCTTACATAATTTTTAAAACCACCGGTAATTTTTATTACATCATCACCTTTCTCAACAGTTGCACCCAATGAACTTATAAGGTTTAATCCCGCACTGGCATCTTCGCTTAAAGTTTTATACCCGATAACTGATTTCCCTTCTGCCAAAAACGCACCGGCAATAAGCCTTTGCAAAGCACTTTTTGAACTCGGTGCAGCTATTTCACCACTAATTTTCGATTTTTGAATTTTTTGAATCATTTTTTTAGTAATTGGTTTATTAGTAATTGTTCATTACGTTTTGCTGTCATTGGTGGTCATTATTTGTCATTGATTGTCATTTCGCTTCGCTGTCATTTATTGTCATTTATTGTCATTTGTTGTCACTGAATAACAACTAACAACTTACTTCCCAACCTGGCTACCAGAAAATAGATTATTAATGACTATTGAATGACAATAATTACTAACAGCCTGACCATCAACAACTAATGACTTAATAACCAATTACTATTTAATTACTTTTGCAGTCTCTTCTTTATCCTCTTCCTTCATAACATTAGTTTGGAAGTTGATTGATTCCTGGTGAATGGCTTTAAATAAACGGTCAACAAACAATCGACTAAACCCCTTACTATCACCATGTTCATAATTATTTTTCATAATTTCATCCCACCTGTTTGGTTGTAGAATGGTTATATTATTTTCTTTTTTAAATTTACCAATATTTTTAACAACATCCATCCTATCACCTAAAACACCCATTATTATGTTATCATAACTATCAATTTGGGCTCTATACTTGTCTAATTCCACCTGTTCTGATTTAGAATGACTTTTCTTATCCCTAAGTACCAAATTATTTAGTAATTCGTCTAATATTGCAGGGGTAATTTGCTGTTTCGCATCACTCCAAGCTTCATCAGGATTAATATGGGATTCAATCATTAAACCATCAAAGTGTAAATCCATTGCTTTTTGCGAAATATCAAATAACAACTCTCGCTTTCCACCAATATGGCTCGGGTCATTAATTAAAGGAATATTCGATAATTTTAACTTTAAATCAATTGCAATTTGCCATTGTGGGTTATTTCTATACAAAGATTTATCATAAGTTGAAAAACCCCGGTGAATTGCCGCAATTTTTTTTATACCCGCTTTATGTATTCTTTCGATTGCACCTATCCATAAATCAAGATCAGGATTTACAGGGTTTTTAATCATAACCGGAACATCAGCACCTTCTAAAGCATCAGCAATTTCCTGCATAACAAAAGGATTTGCTGATGATCTGGCACCAATCCACAAAATATCAACACCAAACTTCAAAGCCTCGTAAACATGTTTCTCTGTTGCCACTTCGGTTGTAGTTAACATCCCGGTTTCTTCTTTCACCTTTTTTAACCACGGTAAACCTTTTGAACCCACTCCTTCAAAATAACCGGGTCTGGTTCTGGGTTTCCAAATACCTGCCCTGTAAATTTTAATACCATTTTCACTAAGTTGTTTTGCCGTTTCCAAAACCTGGGTTTCACTTTCAGCACTGCATGGTCCTGCTATTACCAATGGCCTTTCGGTTGACTTTATTCCCCAATCCTTGATTGGTAATAGTCCTGCGTTTAAATCTTCCATTTTTTTATTTATTGTTAGTGTTAATTTATAGTAGCACAGCTTTTCAAACTGTATTTTGTACAATAGTTTTCCATAATTGGAATTTTAACAGCTCAGAAAGCTGTTCTATTTCAACGATTATAAACAGCTTCAATCAAAGCCGGCTCTTCGGTACAATCAAGTACTTTCTTTATTTTATTTGACTCTTCAATTAATGCAACGATCTTGCTTTCATCTTTTTGACTTATGGCATCACGAAAGTTTTGTAACTTTTCCATATAATTGTCAATTACATCCAACACGTTTTTATCATTTAGCATGAATATAGGCATCCACATACTGGCAGCACTTTTTGCCAAACGAACTGTTGACTCAAATCCACCACTTGCCATATCCAAAATATTTTTTTTCTCCTTTTCTTTATCCAAAACTGTTAATGAAAGGGCAAATGAGCTAATATGCGATATATGCGAAACATAGGCTGCATGAATATCATGTGCAGCAGATTCCATATACAAAATATTCATTCCCATACTTTTATATATTTGCTTAACAAGTTCCAGTGCGTCATCATCTGAGGTTTCCATATCACAAAGAATTACATTTTTATTGCGATACAGGTTTACAATTGCTGCATCTGGGCCCGAAAATTCAGTACCTGCCATAGGGTGGGTAGCCACATAACGTCCCTTTTGGGGATGATTTTTTACAAGTCGCAAAATATTCGCCTTGGTTGATCCAACATCCATAACAACCTGGTTAGTTATCTTATCTAATATTTCTGGCAAAAGTTTACAACTTGTGCTAACCGGTGTGGCTAATATCAGTAAATCGGAATGCTCAATGGCATAGTTTAATGTTACCGCATCATCAATTAAACCAAGTTGTTTTGCACGAATTAAATGATCCGGATTTTTATCCACACCAAAAATATTTTTTACAGGATATTTATAACGTAAATCAAGTGCCATAGATCCGCCTATAAGACCTACCCCTATAATTGCTATCGAAATTTCTCTTTTTTGCATTTGCATAACTATTGAATAAAATATATTAAGTATTAAATTGACCTTAAATCATCAATCTAAATTGTCAGTCTTTCCAAGGCTGTTCTCAGATTATCTGACTTACCGGCCAATGATATCCTGATATATTTTTTACCATTTGCACCAAAAACTTCACCCGGTGTTATAAATAAATCATATTCATATAATAAATAATCCGAAAACGCATAAGAATCCTCAAATTTTTGAGGAATTTTAGCCCACAAGAACATGCCTGATTGATTTTCATCAAAAACACAATCTAACTTTTTTAGTAATGATGCTGCTATTTCCCTTCTTCCCAAATACTCTTTATTTAAGTTTTCATACCATGATGCCGGACTATTTAAAGCCTCTACAGCAGCTAGTTGCAATGGTAAGTACATTCCAGAATCAACATTGCTTTTCACTTTAAGAATGTTATTAATATACTTTTCGTTTCCAACCACGATACCTATACGCCATCCTGCCATATTATGTGATTTACTTAAGGAATTTAGTTCCAAGGCAATAGATTTTGCTTTTGGAATATTCAAAATACTTATCTGTTGCTTATTTAATATGAAACTATAAGGATTATCATTACAAATGAGTATTTTATTTTTGATACCAAATTCAACCAGGTTCTCTAACTGAGCCAGACTTGCTTTGGTTCCTGTTGGCATATTGGGATAATTCACCCACATCAATTTGACCTTTTCCATATCCATTTTTTGAAGTTCATCCAAATCAGGGAACCAGCCATTTTCTTCTTTCAAGTCATATTTTAGAACATTCGCACTAAGCAAATCAGCTACCGATTTATAAGCAGGATATCCAGGATCAGGAATTAATACGCCATCACCGGGATTTAAAAAAGCCATGGAAATATGCATAATCCCCTCTTTTGAACCAATCAAAGGCAAAGCCTCTTTTTCGGCATTAAGCTCAACCTGAAAATGCCTTTGATACCATTCAACAAATGCCTGACGCAAATTAGGGTTTCCTGTATAAGATTGATAGCCATGATTTTGATTTTCTGAGCTTCTATCATGTAAAATTTTCACGCTATCAACTGGTGGTGGCATATCAGGGTTACCAATACCCAGGTTCAGAATATCTTTGCCTGATTCGCGTAATTCACTAATTTCTTTCAACTTACGAGAAAAATAGTATTCATTTATGGTCGATAATCGTTCTGCCGGTTCAATCATTTTAATTCTAAATTATTTTATTGTTTAAATGTCCTGTTATTGTAGAATCAATACAAAGCATGCCATCCACATTCTAATCATTATATTTCCCAATCTTTTAATCTACACATCTCCTAATTTCCAACTTCCAACTGCAAATTATGAACACTTTCCAACTCATTTGAATGGTAATACTTTTCAGCTTTCTCATAAATGCCATAGATTTGTAATTCTGATATTAACGGTTTAATAGCATCTAATGACTGCCCAAACACCTTTCGATCATCAAAAGTAAAATCAACAATAAAATGATATTCCCACTCCTTTCCAATGATTGGAATTGACTGAATTTTGGTAAGGTTTACTTTGTAAAAAGCAAACATTGATAAAATACTCGATAAGCTACCCTGCTCATGAGGAAGAGAAAAACTAATAGAAGCTTTGTTCAAATTGCTCTGAACAGTTTGCTCAGCTTTTAGCTGGTTATTATTAGTGAGAATTAAAAAACGGGTAAAATTTCGCTTATTGGTTTCTATCCCCCTATTAAGCACCTCTAGACCAAATAAATCAGCTGCCCTTATACTTGCAATAGCACCAGTATTTTTTAAATTACCTTCAGCAATTCTTTTTGCGCTATTTGCTGTATCATCTGATTCAATAAGCTTAATATGAGGATATTGCTTAAAAAACTTTGCACACTGTTGCAATGCCATAGGATGAGAATGAACCTCATGAATATCCATTATTGATTGATTTGGCAAGGTCAACAAGTTTTGTTCTATCCTTAGCAAAATTTCACCAATAATTTGAATATTTTTCCCCCTCAATAATGCATAATTTGGTAACAAACTACCGGCAACTGTATTTTCAATAGCCATCAAACCAGCATGTAGCTTATTTTCTTCTATTGCATCAACTAATTTACTAAAACTATCAAAAGCAACATTTTCACTATCTTGGCCAAAATGAAATATTGAGGATATCTCGTGAAACGAACCAACGCCACCTTGTATTGCAACTTGTAATTTAGAATTATTGCCCATATTAATTATTAGTTTATATTCTATTAAATAGTTTTTTTCATTAAAACCCCAATAATTGGGTATAAAAAAAGCCCCGGTGTTTCCCGGGGCTTTATGTTATATCATATGATTATACTAATTCCCCGGGTGAAAATTATTAAAAAAGAAATAATAAAAGAATGAGTTCATTTTTTCAGTGAACCAACACCAGGAAATAATATATAATTTATTAATAATCATTTGTTTTTTTCTTGTTAAATTCTACTTAGCTTATTTTTCTAATTTAGATTGCAAAAAAAAGAGTTTCAATTTTTTGAAACTCCTGAAAATTTAAAACATAATGTCTTAATCTTTTCAGGACAAACTGAAAAAGTAAAACCAAAAATATGTAAAATATCGCTTGTACATTGTGTTTATATTAACGCAACAAATATAACGACTATTTATAACTGAACAAGTTTTTTTAAAAAAAATATTAATTAAAATTTCACAAAAAACATATAAGCCTGATTATCTACCTCTTACAGCACAATACAATTAAGTATTAAGTAAAATACCTGTAAGCCGTTTGCATCATCCGTAAATAATTAAGTTAAGTTATTGAAATTTAGCATACACTTTTGAAAAGTAATTTAATTTATATACAAATCCCTCGATGAAGGTTTCAGAATTGAATTTACGAATGTATCTTTGTATCTAAATAAGTAAAAACTCAAACCTAAGGAATATGAATTTTGAATTTACCGAAGAGCAGTTAATGATAAAACAAGCTGCTAAAGATTTTGCCCGCACAGAACTTTTGCCGGGTGTTATTGAAAGAGATAATACAGCAACATTTCCATCGGAACAAATAAAAAAACTTGGCGAATTGGGATTTCTGGGAATGATGACTGACCCTGATTATGATGGTGGTGGCATGGATACAATTTCCTATGTTTTAGCCATGGAAGAAATTTCAAAAATAGATTCATCTGTATCTGTGGTTATGTCTGTAAACAATTCTCTTGTTTGTTATGGTTTAGAGCATTATGGCTCAAAAGAACAAAAAGAAAAGTACCTAAAACCTCTTGCCCGTGGAGAAATAATTGGTGCATTTGCACTTTCTGAACCCGAAGCCGGATCTGATGCAACTCACCAAAGAACTACTGCCGAGGACAAAGGAGACTATTATTTATTAAACGGTACAAAAAACTGGATAACAAGCGGTAAAAATGCTTCTGTGTATATTGTTTTTGCTCAAACTGATACAAGTAAAAGGCACAAGGGAATTAATGCATTAATTATAGAAAAAGGAATGAAAGGTTTTGAAATTGGTGCAAAAGAAGATAAAATGGGTATGAGAGGTTCTGATACCACATCGCTAATGTTTAATGATGTTAAAGTTCCAAAAGCTAACCGTATTGGTGAAGATGGCTTTGGATTTAGCCTGGCTATGAAAACCCTGAATGGTGGTAGAATTGGTATTGCTGCACAAGCATTGGGAATTGCCCAGGGTGCTTTGGATTTAGCTTTAGCATATTCAAAAGAACGCAAAACTTTTGGAAAACAAATAATTGACCATCAAGCTATTGCATTCAAACTATCAGATATGGAAGCGCTGATAGAGTCAGCCCGTTTATTGATATTAAAAGCTGCCTGGCTAAAAGATCAGGGAAAAGATTTCACACATGCAAGTGCCCTTGCGAAGTTAGTTGCTGCAGAAAATGCAATGAAAGTAACAACTGAGGCCGTTCAGATTCATGGTGGCTACGGTTATGTTAAGGAATATCATGTGGAAAGATTAATGCGCGATGCTAAATTAACCCAGATATATGAAGGCACCTCAGAAATACAGAAAATTGTTATTTCCAGGGGTTTATTGAAAAGGTAATAGTTTGCCACAAACAAACTAAGATCGTCATAGCGAGTGAAACGAAGCTATCTCCTATAATTGAGAAAGTGGTCAATTTCTTTTAATGGGCTGCGAAGCAAATAGCGGGGGATTGCTTCACTTCGTTTCGCAACAAGCAATGAATAAGGGAATTTCTATAATCATAATCTATTTCAGATTTTTTCGCACACGAACTTTATTCCCCTTTCCCAAATACTCCATTTCATTAAAAAGGAAGTGTGTGATAAAAATCCCTCGCCCATTTAACTCCATCAATTGCGCACCTTTAGTGGGATCAGGAATTAGTTTCCAGTCAAAGCCCTTTCCTTCGTCAATAATCGTCCATTCGCAATATTTTTTGCGCAATTTATATTTTACTTTAATTTTTCGCCTGGCAAATTCTTTAATTTTCATCTTTTCAGCATAAAGTTGAAGCATGGTATTATCATTAGACGCTACAACTTTTTCATCAAACGAAATCCCAAGGTTTCCATGCTCCATAGAATTTGTAATCAATTCATCGAGACCTAATTCAATATTTGTAATTTCTGAATCGTCAAGCTTTACCCCGAGTTCAAAAACTAACTGACTAATTATTGAGGGGATATGGTTTATATCAGTCCTGAACTCAAGAGTTAGATCTTTTTTTAGAAGATTTCCTTCGGCTTTTTTTGCAAGTTTATGGCTTTCAACAATAAGCTTGTACTTATCAATTAGCCCAATCAGGCTTTTTCTTTTTATTGGTTTTTTTAAATAATTATTTGCCCCTAATCTTAAAGCATCAATCGCATAATCCTCACTACCATAAGCAGTTGTAATAATAAAAATTGTGTCAGACTTGTCCTGTCTCAAAACATTTAACATTTGAAGACCATCCATTACAGGCATTTGGATATCACTAATTATAATATCCGGGCCAAAAGATTTATATTCGGCCAACCCTTCTTCGCCATTTACAGCAGCACGTACTTCATAACCTTCCAGGCTAATAAGGTTTAACAAATATTCCCTTGATCCATAATCATCTTCAACAATTAAAATCTTCATTTATGTACAGTCTATTGATAAAATCTTGATAAAAATAAAAAAAAAATCCATTTTTAGCCTGATTAATCCATAAACTTTTATGAATTAACCTGACGATTATGTGAATCTTAAGGTTTCAGATTCCAGAAAAGCCAAGATTTTCTATATCGTGATTAATATGCATTATATATAAACATTGAAAAAGTTAATATTTATTTACATAAAGCGATTTTTAGAGGTTACCTAAAATGAAATTTGATTGGTATGTGGCAACATTTCCCTTATAATCAGATACTTTAAGAATAAGTTCATGTTTTCCCGGTTTTATGTTTTCCTTTCCTAAATCGCACTTAATTTGATGGTACTTTGCATCAAATTTAAATAAAACCCATTTCTTATCTATGTAGCCATTATAAGATTTAATACCTGATAAATTATCGTAAATCTTAAACTTCAATGATTTTTGTTTAAGTATCTTCGTTTTACCCAAATTTACATTCCTGATTATTGGTGCAATAATATCGGCTAAAACAACATAATTTCCAAATGAATTGGTTTTTGAAATAACATAACCATCAATAAATTTACCCCCTACCGGGCTAAACTTACCATTTTTGGATATTTGGGCTATAAGTACCTTTTCAGTTAATGAATTGGGTAAACTATCAACTTTAATGGCTAAAGAAATTTTATTAAATAATGGAGTTGATTGATTATGAATATGATGAATTTTTGAAAATGCCTTGAAATTTGGTTTTGTTGTATAATGCTGAAAATCTATATCATACAACAAACTATTACGATGAAAAGTAATTTTAAGTTCTCGAGAATCAAAATAATTTACTTTCTGAAAAAATATTTTCTGTTTAAAAAATCTTCCATTACTCCTTTTCTTTATCGGATAAGTAGTATCTGATTGAACAATAAAAGAAACTTTATTTGAGTTACCATAAAAGTCTTTTGCTATAATTTCCACACGATGCTTTTTCCCATCATTAAAATCATAAACACCATTTTTATCTTTGACTATATAATTAGACAATCGATTATTCGGTTCAACAAAACATTTTATTACTTTTTTTCTCGTATCAATTTTTTCACCATAATCAATATAACTATTAATATACCTATTTGTATAAAATGAAAGCTTATCAAATTGCGATTCAAAATATATTGTATCATCAACTTTTAATACTAGCCTATAAATACCATTGGTATTGTGCCTTCCGGTTGTATAATCATATAGTTCTATACCAAAACCAACTTTTCCGTGTGTTTTTATAGTTTTTCCATCAATATTTTCATATCTCTTTTTCAGAAAATTATCCCAATCTGTATTATCAGAAAAATTATATTGCATAATTGAAAAAATCTTTGGAGGCACATCATCTTTTACATCAATTCCAAATAAGAAAGGATTTACCGGCTCCTCAGACTCTCTCTCCCTTATCTCAAAATGCAAATGTGGACCTGATGAACGTCCTGAGTTACCTGATAAAGCAATTATTTCACCTTTTTTAACAGGAAATTTATCAGGAAGGGGGTATAAATTCATTTCAAACTGCTGTTTGGCATGTTGTACACTATCTAGATATGTTTCAAATTCCTTTTTAAATGATTTTAAATGAGCATAAACAGAAACATAACCGTTTGGATGTGTAACATATAGAGCATTACCATACCCCCCTGATGAGATATTTATACGTGATACATAACCATCAGCAATAGCATAGATATTTTTTCCCACTTTTCCTTGAGTTAATATATCAAGGCCCGTATGGAAATGGTTATTTCTCAATTCACCAAAATTACCTGCTATTTGAATTTTAAAATCAATAGGTGAACGAAAATAATTTTTCGGATACTCCTTTTGTGCAAGGATATTACTACTTAATAGAATAAAAATAATTATTATACTATTAAATTTTATTATAGAATTACGAAAAGTTGACTTTTTTAAAATTTGCATTTATTTATTTTATTGTTCTATTATTGTATTGTAGTTTGAATATATATTTCCCATATTTAAATGGACAGGATTCAAGAATTTTATAAAAAAAGACAAATATAATTTAAAGAATGTAGTAAAAACTATAAAAATTCAAAATTATTTACGATATTTCGAACTTATTGAAAATAAACTGAAGAATATTTGGGAAATTTTCAATACAATATTAACTTTGTAATTGAATAATTTGTTATGACAACAGATCTTGAAGATGTTATAAACAACTTAAGCAAAAATATAACAGAACTTAAGGAGCAATATAACAGAACATTACTAGAAAACAAAAAATTAAAAGACGAATTAACTAATTTAACGAAGCAAATTGATATTAAAGAAAACGAAAACGAAAACTTAATAAATAATTACGAGTCATTAAAAATGGCTAAAACTATTGCAGCGTCAAGTGGTGATTCACACGATGCGAAAATAAAAATAAACAGATTAGTGCGGGAAATTGATAAGTGCATATCACTTTTAAACAAATAAGTATTAGGTTAGCAACATAATGGACGATAAACTTTCAATAAGGTTAAATATTGCTGACAGGTACTATCCTTTAAAAGTTGATAGGAATGAAGAAGAAAGATTAAGAAAAGCGGCAAAGTTAATAAACGATAGAATTCTGCAATACAAACAAAAGTATACAAGTAAGGAAGCACAGGATTTTATGGCTATGGTTTCTTTGCAGTTTGCAACAAAATATCTCGAATGTGAAGAAAAATTAGATGAATCTCCAATTATTGAAAAAATTAATAATTTAAATAACGAATTGGAGCATTTTCTTCAGGATACAGAATAAAAGTTCTTTTATATAGTTGATTTTAGGGACAAAAGATATTGCCCGCATTGTTTCTTTATGCATTTGAAAGCTCAACAAACTTTAAATTTGGAGCAAAGTTCAAACTACGTAGAACGGGCCCTGATACTATGTATTTTCCATTTATTTGGAAACAAGGGAAGTTTGAAATAGGATGACCGCTCCACCCATGTTATACTGGGGTTTTCTAAATCGAAAGGAATAAATGCGGGTTTTTTATTTATTTAAATATATATTTTCATGGAATACATTTATATAATTATTGTTGGTGTAGCCTCTTTTATTGTTGGTGCATCAATATCATTTATTATCAAACTTAAGTTTGCAGGTAATAAAGCCAGAAAAATTATCCGGGAAGCTGAAAGTGAGGCCCAGGTGATAAAAAAAGAAAAAATTCTTCAAGCAAAAGAAAAGTTCTTGTATTTAAAAACTGAACACGAAAAACATATTTCAGAACGGAATTCAAAAATTGCCGTATCTGAAAATAAATTCAAACAAAGAGAAAACACTTTTAATCAAAGGCGTGAGGAATTTCATAAAAAACAAAAAGAATTAGAAGTAAAACGAAAAGAGGTAGAAGTAATTAAACAAAATCTTAACCATCAGGTTGAAATTATTGAAAAGAAAAATCAGGAATTAGAAAAATTTCACAAACAACAGGTAGAACGACTTGAAACTATAGCAGGTATTTCTGCGCAAGAGGCAAAACAACAACTTATTGAATCTCTTCGTGATGAAGCGAAAACGGAAGCCATGTCATATATAAATGATATCATGGATGAAGCTAAAATGACTGCGGCTAAAGAATCTAAACGGATTGTTGTTCAATCCATCCAACGTCTTGGAACAGAAACTGCCATAGAAAATGCAGTTACCGTATTTCATATAGAAAGTGATGAGATCAAGGGAAGGATAATTGGACGTGAGGGACGTAATATAAGGGCACTTGAAGCGGCTACCGGTGTTGAAATTATCGTTGATGATACGCCGGAAGCAATTGTACTTTCTGCATTTGACCCTGTAAGACGTGAGATAGCCAGATTATCATTACATCAACTTGTAACTGATGGCAGAATACACCCGGCCAGGATTGAAGAAATAGTAAATAAAACAAAAAAGCAAATAAGCGAGGAAATAATTGAAGTAGGTAAACGAACATGTATTGATTTGGGTATTCATGGCTTGCACCCGGAACTTACCAGAATGGTTGGCAAAATGAAATATCGTTCTTCATACGGTCAAAACCTGCTTCAGCACTCAAAAGAAACTGCTAACCTATGCGCAATTATGGCCTCGGAATTAGGCTTAAATCCTAAACTGGCTAAACGTGCAGGACTGCTACATGATATCGGCAAAGTACCTGATGAAGAATCGGAATTATCACATGCAATATATGGCTTTAAATTAGCTGAAAGGTATAAAGAAAAGCCAGAAGTTTGTAATGCTATTGGTGCTCACCATGATGAAATGGAAATGACCAGTTTAATTTCGCCAATTGTACAGGTTTGTGATGCCATTTCCGGTGCAAGGCCGGGCGCAAGACGTGAAATTGCAGAATCCTACATTAAACGATTAAAGAATCTGGAAGAATTAGCACTCTCCTACCCTGGAGTTTTAAAAACTTATGCTATTCAAGCTGGAAGGGAACTACGGGTAATTGTGGGAGCAGATAAAGTAACTGATAAAGATGCGGAAGGCTTATCATTTAATATCGCTAAAAAAATCCAGGATGAGATGACTTATCCAGGACAGGTAAAAATTACAGTTATTAGAGAAACCCGTGCTGTTAATTATGCAAAATAATTAAATATTTATAAAATTTAACAAAGCTATTGTGCAAATTTTACAATAGCTTTTTTTTATGCTTTAAAACCTCGAAAATCAATTTATAAGTAAACTAAAAGAATAGTCGTCAAAAAATTAAAGCCCTTAGTGTAGATTAATGATTTTCAAGTACTAACTTCCATGTTTTTGTTTATTTTTGTTTTTCCGTTCTAATTTCAATAAAGAACTTGAAACAAGCAAGCTTCACCTATAACGGGAGCAATTGAAAATAATTGGAAGTAATATAAAATAATATATGAAGAAAATTCAAATGGTTGACCTGAAAAGTCAATACCTAAAGATAAAACAAGAAATTGATAAAGAAATATCTGCAGTTGTTAATTCGACAAAATTTATTAATGGCCCCATAGTTAAAGAGTTTGAAAATGATTTAGCCAACTACCTTAATGTAAAACATGTTATTGGTTGCGGTAATGGTACTGATGCCCTTCAAATTTCAATGATGGCTCTCGGTTTAAAGCCAGGCGATGAAGTAATTACTTCAGATTTTACATTTATTGCCACCGTTGAGGT
Organism: Bacteroidota bacterium; assembly: GCA_039714415.1. Classification (GTDB taxonomy): domain Bacteria; phylum Bacteroidota; class Bacteroidia; order Bacteroidales; family NBLH01; genus NBLH01. The sequence goes on along the minus strand of JBDLJL010000020.1, from coordinate 10,689 downwards.
TATTGCACTTTTAGGGCTTGTTCCTGTATTAGTAGATGTTGATCCAAAAACATTTACCATTGACCCGAAAAAAATAAAGAAAGCAATAACTTCAAAAACTAAAGCAATAGTTCCTGTTCATTTGTTTGGCCAGTCAGCAAATATGGATGAAATTCAAGTAATTGCCAAGGAACATAATTTATTTATTATTGAAGATACAGCCCAAGCTATTGGTGCTGATTATATATTTTCTGAAAATCAAAAACAAAAACTGGGTACAATCGGCGATATTGGTTGTACCTCGTTTTTCCCATCAAAAAACCTGGGAGGTTTCGGTGATGGAGGTGCTATTTTTACAAATAATGATCATCTTGCTGAAAAAATAAGATCAATTGTCAACCATGGGATGCGAATACGTTATTATCATGATTACATTGGGGTTAATTCAAGGTTAGATTCATTACAGGCAGCAATATTAAAGGTTAAATTGAAATATTTAGACAATTATAATAATACAAGGCTAAAAGCGGCAGAATACTATGACAAGGCTTTTAATCAGAATGAGAGCCTGATTATTCCTTCAAGATACCAAAAGTCTTCTCATATATTTCATCAATACACTTTAATTACAAAAAATGTAAATCGAAAGGCTCTAATAGAATACTTAAAAAATAAAGATATTCCGGTTATGATTTACTACCCTGTTCCATTACATCAACAAAAGGCATATAGTCAATATAATTTTGATGGAACAGATTTCCCTGTGACTAATGAGCTTTCAAAAACAGTAATTTCATTACCTATGCACACGGAACTTGAAAAGGAAGAACAGGATTATATTATTGAAACCCTCAAAGAGGCACTTAATAAAGTTTAAAAATTGATAAATGACCATCGACCATTATACCAATAACAATAGTTCGGTGAATTTATATAAACACCTATATATTAGACTATTAAAAATTAACAGCAACGTGGATTAATAGGTTAATAATCAAATCTTTGCGACTTTGCGGCTTTGCGCGAAACAAAAATTTAACGAAGTGTTGCAATAAAACACTGATACTAAATTATAATCTTCAATATAAAATGACAAATAAAACAGATAAGCAATATTTTGCACATGAAACAGCTGTGATTGATAAGGGTTGTTCAATTGGCGCAGGAACCAAAATCTGGCACTTTTCACATATTATGAAAGATTCTGTAATTGGCGAAAATTGCAATATTGGTCAAAATGTGGTTATTTCACCACAGGTTGTTTTAGGAAAAAATGTCAAAATCCAGAATAATATATCAGTTTATACTGGTGTAATATGTGAAGATGATGTATTTATGGGCCCAGCAATGGTATTTACTAATGTTATTAACCCAAGAAGTGCAGTTAACCGAAAGTCAGAATATATTAAAACTATTGTAAAAAAAGGAGTTACTTTTGGTGCTAATTGCACCATTGTTTGTGGAAATACTATTGGTAAATTTGCCTTTATTGGTGCCGGAGCAGTTGTTACGAAAGATGTGAAACCTTATGCACTGGTTGTTGGAAACCCTGGAAAACAAATTGGATGGATGAGTGAATATGGTCATAGATTACAATTTGATAAAAATAATATTGCCGTTTGCCCTGAAAGTAGGGAAAAGTATAAATTAGAAAACGAATTTGTGCAAAAATGTGACACTTCGACAAGCTCAGTAACCAGTGTGAAAATGTGAAAATGTGGAAATTTGAGGATGTGGAGATATTGTATTGATGTAGATACAAGGCATGCCTTGTAACAATAAAACAGTTTAACAAAATATAAATATAAATGAAAAATTTTGCCCTAATTGGTGCTGCCGGTTATATAGCTGTTAGGCATATGAAAGCTATAAAGGATACAGGAAATAATTTAATTTCTGCTCTGGATAAATTTGACAGTGTTGGAATTATTGACAGTTATTTTCCTAATGCTGATTTTTTTACAGAATTTGAACGATTTGACAGACATATTGATAAATTAAGAAGGACTGGGAAAAAAATTGATTATGTAAGTATCTGTACACCAAATTATTTACATGATTCTCATATTCGTTTTGCACTGAAACAACAGGCAGATGCTATTTGCGAAAAACCTCTTGTACTCAACCCTTGGAATATTGATGCTTTAGAAGAAATAGAGCAAGAAACAAAAAGAAAAATTAACACGATTTTACAGTTAAGATTACATCCAAGTATTATTAAACTGAAAAAAGAAATTGATGAAGGCCCGAAAGACAAAATTTATGATATTGATTTAAGCTATATCACTTCGCGAGGCCACTGGTATTTCACCAGCTGGAAAGCAGATATTACTAAATCAGGTGGTATTGCCACCAATATAGGTGTACATTTTTTCGATATGCTTAGCTGGATTTTTGGGGATACTTTGGTTAATACGGTTCATCTTGCTGAAGAAAAAAAAGCGGCAGGTTTCCTTCAACTTGAAAGAGCAAGGGTTAGATGGTTTATGAGCCTTGATTATAATTCAGTACCTAAAGAGCACCAGAAAAAAGGTTTGAGAACCTACAGGTCAATTACAGTTAATGGTAAGGAACTTGAATTTAGTGGTGGTTTTACTGACTTACATACAACAAGTTACCAGGAAATTTTGAAAGGAAATGGTTTCCCTTTAAGTGACGCAAGAAAAAGTATCCATACTGTTTATTCCATTCGTAATTCAAAACCGGTTGGATTGAGAGGAGATTATCACCCCTTTGCTAAGAAGTAATTATTTATTGGGGATAGACGCACAACCTGCTCATAACACTTTCGGAGACCTTACCTCTTAAATTAAAAAATAACAATTTAATAATACAGCGGTATATCAATTTAACAATATTTAATCATGTTTGAACTAATAAAATCTAAAGAAAAGAAAATTTCAGTAATTGGCCTGGGCTATGTTGGTTTACCAATTGCTCTGGAATTCGCCAAGCAGAATTCAGTAGTAGGTTTTGATATAAAACCAGAAAGGGTTAAAATGATGAAAAATAATATAGACCCAAGCAATGAATTGGAAGCCGATGCTTTTGAAGGCGCCGATATTGTTTTTACTGCTAATCCAGAAGATCTAAAACAAGCTGATTTTCATATTGTTGCAGTTCCCACCCCGATAGATGAGCATAATCAGCCGGATTTAACACCACTTTTAAAAGCTTGTAAAACAGTAGGAAAAGTAATTAAGAAAGGTGATTATATTGTTTTTGAATCAACTGTATATCCGGGCTGTACTGAAGACGACTGTGTACCTATTCTTGAAAAAGAATCAGGTTTAAAATTTATTAATGATTTCAAAGTTGGATTTTCACCCGAAAGAATAAACCCGGGAGATAAAGTACATACTTTGACATCAATTGTAAAAGTTGTTTCAGGTTGTGATGCTGAATCATTGGAAAATATTGCAAATGTATATGAGCTAATAATTAAGGCTGGTGTACATAAGGCTAGCTCAATTAAAGTTGCTGAAGCGGCAAAAATTATTGAAAACACGCAAAGAGACGTTAATATTGCGTTAATGAATGAATTATCCATTATATTTAATCGCCTGAATATAAATACACTTGAAGTATTGGAAGCTGCCGGTACAAAATGGAATTTCCTTAAATTTTTTCCCGGACTGGTTGGTGGGCATTGCATTGGTGTAGATCCCTATTATTTAACATATAAAGCCAAACAATTGGGCTACCATGCGCAAATTATTAACTCAGGCAGGTTTGTAAATGACTCAATGGGTGGTTATGTTGCCAAACAATTGGTCAAAAAAATAATTGGCCTGCAAAAGGATATTCGAGAAGCAAAAGTCCTGGTTATGGGTATGACTTTTAAAGAAAATGTTAGCGATATTAGAAATTCCAAGGTAATTGATGTAATTAATGAACTAAAATCATATCATATTAATATTGAAATTGTTGACCCATTTGCTGATCATAATGAAGTGCTAGAAGAATACGGTATTCAAATGCAAGATAAAGTTGGAAATAACTATGATGCTGTTATAGTTGCGGTTAACCATAATGACTATATAAATTTGGATGAAAATTATTTTAAGTCAATTACTAAAGAAGATGGTATCCTTATCGATGTAAAAGGTATTTACAGGGATAAAATTAATGAAAACAATTTACACTATTGGAGTTTGTAATATCAGAACTTTACTCTCAATTAATGGTAGTCCGTTTATTATATGATTTATTCGTGAAGTGGATTTGTTAAAAATTGTTGCGCGTTACGAGTTACATGTTAGTTCATGAGTTAACCTGTAACTTGTAACTTGTAACAAAAAAGTAAAGCTATCTATTAATTTTTACTTGTTTTCCATATCTATAATCTCATATTCCGAATTTTGACTTTTAAACTCAGGTACAATTTCTTTCATCATCCTTACAATTCTAAAGTTATCATTTTCAGGTATAAGGCTAATTAAATCTGAGATTTTATGACTAATTTGTTTGAAATCGTATTCTTTTACTTTACCTATCATTATTTGTGAATGATGAGTTGGCTGTGTATTTTCTTTGTCATTTAGCAATTCTTCGTATAATTTTTCACCCGGACGTAGTCCGGTAAATCTTATTTGAATATCTTTCCCCAGTTCAAAACCAGATAGTTTTATCATCTTTTTAGCCATGTCAGCTATTTTTACAGAAGTTCCCATATCAAAAACAAATACTTCCCCCCCCTTTCCCATAGCACCGGCTTCAAGTACTAACTGGCAAGCCTCGGGAATCGTCATAAAAAACCGGGTAATTTGAGGATGAGTAACGGTTACAGGCCCACCTTTTTCTATTTGTTTTCTAAATCGGTTAATTACGGATCCATTGGATCCCAGCACGTTACCAAAACGAGTGGTAATAAATTTCGTTTGATTTTGTCCATTTAAACTTTGGGTATATATCTCAGCAATCCTTTTTGATGCACCCATTACATTTGTTGGATTTACCGCTTTATCAGTAGAAACCATTACAAACTTATTCACATTATTGCTCAGTGCCAAATCAGCAACAATCTTTGTTCCCATCACATTAGCCCTTATAGCTTCAGCTGGATTATTTTCCATCATAGGTACATGTTTATAAGCTGCAGCATGATATACTACGGATGGTTTAAGAAGGTCAAAGACTTTCTTTATCCTATATCCATTGGTTATATTACCGATTACAATCTCACATTTATTAAAGTGATATTTTTCATTCAACTCAAGTTCAAGTTCATATAAAGGAGACTCTGCCTGATCAAATATGATAATTAGTTTTGGTTTAAACCGAAGCAATTGCTTTACTATTTCACTACCAATTGAACCGGCAGCACCTGTTACCAAAACAACCTGATTAAGCGTATCTTTCTTAATTTTTTCTTCGTCTAATTTAATAGGTGATCTTTCCAGTAAATCTTCAATTTTAAATTTTCGTATTTGTTTAACACTCAACTCACCATTAATCCATCGATTTACATCCGGAAGCGTTAATACGCGTATATTATTATTCAGGCAAATATCAATAACCCGTGATTTTTTTTCTGTTGCAATATCCTTATTAGCCAAAATTAAAATAGAAATCTCAAAACGTTCAAGAAGTTCAGCCAATTTATCAGAACTATAAATATTAAGACCATCAAGCTTTTTACGGGCATCAGCCCTGATATCATCAATAAAGGCAACCACTTTAAAATTTGAATCTACATCTTTAATCAAAGTTCGTTTAGTGACCAGTGCCATTTCATTAATACCATAAATAATCACATTTTTTTTGTCTTTTGCCTGTTTTGTATATTCCAAATACAGCGTTTTTACAAATAACCGAAAAGCAACCATTAGAAACACATTGCTTAAAAAGTCAATTCCAATAATAGAAAGTGGCATTATAAACGAACCGTTGGAATAATAGCTAATAAAATTCGATATTAATAATACAAGGCTACCCGAAAATATAACAAAAAGAATGCGCTCTGTATCCTTTGTCCCTGTATATCTAACAATTCCTGCATATGTTCTGCTAATGACAAAACTAATCAACCTTATCATTAGTACTAAAGGTATTACCCAATATAACGAGCGATAGTTTTCAATATTCAGGTATTCTACAGGCAGTGTAAAATTAAAACGCAACAAGTATGCTGAAATAATAGATATCAGACTGATAAATAAATCTATCAATAAAATAAGCCAGCGTGGTGCGTTACGACGAACAAATATTAGGTCTATCATTATATTAATTTGTAATTAGTAACTGGTAATTGGTCAATATAGTTCAGTAAAGTAACTAACAACTAGTAATGACTATTTTCTTATCTCTACTTTATTTCAGCAAAGAAATATGTTCTTCAAATTATATCAAAAGATTAAGCAGAATAATTTGAATAGACTTCTGTAATCCCCTTTTTAAATTCGATTTTTGATATCCATCCAAGATCTGATAGTTTATCAATATTCAACAGTTTTTGAAACGTTCCATCCGGTTTTTTATCATCCCAAATAATTTCACCACCATAACCAATAATACCCTTAATTAATTCTGCTAACTCCTTTATAGAAATATCTCTGCCAGTACCAATATTTATATGGGTATTCTTTATCTCCTCAGAATTTTCAGTTTTAGATAATTTTACAACATCATCAAAATCAATATTTTCCATCAAAAAAGTACATGCATCGGCCAGATCATCAGAATGAAGAAATTCTCTTCTTGGTTGCCCACTACCCCATAACTCAATTGCTTTTTCCGTAATATTATATTTCCGTAATACTGATTTAATTTCAGAAATTTCAGCATCACCATTTACATCCTCAATTGGATATTTATTTAAATCTTTTCTGAGAGCATTTTCATTTTTTTCCATTAATGCTTTACCCAGGTGCATTTTTCGAATCAAAGCCGGTAATACATGAGATTTTTCCAGATCAAAATTATCATTTGGGCCATATAAATTGGTTGGCATTACCGAAATAAAATTTGTACCGTACTGAATATTATAGCTTTCACACATTTTAATTCCGGCAATCTTAGCTATGGCATAAGGCTCATTTGTATATTCAAGAATATCGGTTAGTATATTTTCCTCTTTCATGGGTTGCGGACAATTTTTTGGATAAATACACGAACTACCCAAAAATAACAGTTTTTTCACTCCGCTTACATATGCCTGATGGATTATATTATTCTGAATCATGAGGTTATCATAAATAAATTCAGCACGATATTTATTATTAGCTATAATCCCCCCAACCTTAGCTGCAGCCAAAAATACATATTCCGGTTTTTCTTTCTCAAAAAAATCTTTGACAGCTTGCTGATTTCTTAAATCATATTCTTTAGAAGCAGTAAAAACAAAATTATTATAACCCTTTACCTTTAAGTTTCTTAATATGGAACTGCCCACCAAACCAGTATGCCCGCCTATATATATTTTAGAATCTTTATTCATGATAATTTTTTACATCATATCCCCCATCTTTCAGGAATTTATTTTTTTTCATTAATTCAAGATCGCTTTTTATCATATCTTTTATTAATTCATCAATATTATAGGTAGGTTCCCAACCTAATAGCTTTTTGGCTTTTGAAGGGTCACCAATAAGCAAATCAACTTCTGTTGGCCTGAAATAACCAGGGTCAACTTTTACAACAACATCACCAACTTTTAAATGTTTGGCTGAATGTTCCTCTTTAATTTCAGCTATGTACCCATATTCTTCTTTCCCTTTCCCTTTAAATTTGATTATGATACCTAACTCTGCAAAAGCTTTACTTGTAAATTCACGCACCTCTATGGTTTTTCCGGTAGCAATAACAAAGTCCTCAGGTTCATCTTGTTGCAGCATAAGGTACATGGCTTCTACATAATCTTTAGCATGCCCCCAGTCCCTTTTAGCAGATAAATTTCCCAAATATAAAACATCCTGCATACCCAGACTAATTCTTGCCGCTGCTCTTGTAATTTTGCGGGAAACAAAAGTTTCACCACGTATAGGCGATTCATGGTTAAATAAAATTCCATTGCACGCAAACATATTATATGCTTCACGATAGTTAACCGTAATCCAATATCCATACAATTTAGCAACCCCATAGGGGCTTCTCGGATAAAAAGGTGTTTTTTCTGTTTGTGGCACCTCCTGAACCAATCCATACAACTCACTTGTAGAAGCCTGGTAGAATTTTGTTTTTTGTGTTAATTTTAATAGCCTGATAGCTTCCAAAATCCTTAAGGTTCCAATCCCATCTGCATTGGCTGTATATTCCGGGGTGTCAAAACTTACATGAACATGGCTCATAGCTGCCAGATTATAAATTTCATCAGGTTGTACTTCCTGAATAATACGAATCAAGTTTGTAGAATCCGTTAAATCACCATAATGAAGGATAAAATTACGATTTTCAATATGCGGATCCAGATACAGATGATCAATACGATCCGTGTTAAATAAAGAGCTGCGGCGTTTAATCCCGTGAACAATATAACCTTTTTCAATCAGCAATTCCGCTAAATAGGCTCCATCCTGCCCGGTTATACCAGTTATTAATGCTGTCTTTTTTATCATTTCTTTGATTTAGTAAAATACAAAAGTAATTATTTCAGATAAATATAAACCATTGTAAAAAAAATAGTATTTTTGCAATTAGTAAAAACCAAATGAATTTTACCCATATGGAGCAGAAGCATAATGACGAAATTGATTTACTAGAGGTATTTAATAATCTTTTGAAAAGCACATATTACTTTTTTAACCGAAGGTATAAAACTCTGGCTATTATAACTTTTATTGGGCTTCTGATAGGGACTTCTGTATATTTCAAAGATCGTGAAAAGTACCAAAATAGCATGATTGGAACCAGCCCTTTTATCCAACCGGTATTGATTGTTGATATAATTAATTCATTAGAAGCTGTAAACAAGTCTGATAAAAAAAGTTTTCAAAAAGCGCTGGATTTACCTATAGCAGATGTTGAAAATATTGTGAATTTTCATGCAGATACCATTGAAACTTTACAAAATAATATTACCGAAGAGAATATAACGACCATAAAATTAGAACTTATCTATAAAAACAGTATTAATGTTAAAAATTTTACTGACAAACTGATAGACTATATTAATAAAAACGAATATATAAAAAGGGAGCTACAAATTGAAAAAATAAAGAATAAAGCACTAATTGAAAAAACCAACTATGAAATAAGCAAATTAGACAGTTTACAAAAAAATATATTAAAAAGTTCGCTAAAAAGCTCTAATGTAAATCCTGGCAGCCTATTAATTATGAATGAACAAAGCAATAGCTTTTTTCATAATGATATGATCAAGCTGGAAAAGGAAAAACAAGATTATCTAAAAAATATAGAGCACCTTACTGGTTTTGAGATTATTAACCGCTTTGAACCGGCAAAAATTAAAGAACGTTCATTAATAAAATTATTGGCAATTTTTGGCTCTATAGCTTTTGGCATAAGCTTTTTGGTATTACTGATTTTTGAGATAAGACGAAAAGCGATTCAGCTAATTAAGAAATAAGTTTTTGCTCAATATTTATTTTCAACAGATTTAATAATATATGAAAAGGAATAGTATTAGCAGGAGGTTCGGGAATCCGATTATATCCCATTACCAAGGGAATATCAAAGCAATTACTACCTGTATACGATAAACCAATGATCTATTATCCTATATCTGTTCTAATTTTTATACTAATGATGTAGTGGATATTGCAAAAAATATTAAACCATCAGCTAGTAGCGAATTGGAAATAACCACAGTTAATCAAGAATATTTAAAAAGGGGAAGATTAAAGATGGAGCTAATAGGTAGAGCATATGCCTGGCTGAATACAGGTACACATGAATCTTTAATAGATACCAGCAGATTTATTGAAACAATTGAAACCCGGCAAGGCCTAAAGGTAGCTTGTATTGAAAAAATTGCTTTTTTAATGGGATATATCAATAAAAAACAGTTATTGAACCTGGCCGAACCCTTAAAAAAGAATCAGTACGGGCAGTATTTAATCAACTTGGTAAAAGACTATTAGCTCGATTTATTGGCCTAACCGACCACGTTCGCATAAAACTTTATCGGTTGAAAAGCCAAAAGTTCATTGCTTGTCCCGATTTTCTCGGGAAATTTTGTTTAAAAAAATATATGAATGTATAAGCAACTTTTATTCGAATGAAAATTATTGAAACAAAAATACCTGAAGTGATAATTATTGAACCAATAGTATTTGGTGATGAAAGAGGGTATTTCTTTGAATCTTTTTCTAAAAAAGAATTTGAAGAGAATATTTTAAAAACAGAGTTTATCCAGGATAATGAATCAAAATCGTCATATGGTGTTTTGCGCGGGCTTCATTACCAGTTGCCACCAAATGCCCAGTCCAAATTGGTAAGGGTAATTGAAGGAAAAGTATTGGATGTAGCTGTGGATATTCGCAAAGGTTCACCAACTTTTGGGAAACATGTTGCCATTGAGTTATCAGGTGAAAACAAACGCCAGTTATTTATTCCAAGAGGATTTGCCCATGGATTTGTCGTGTTGAGCGAAAAGGCTGTTTTTACTTATAAAGTAGATAACTATTATGCCCCGGAAAGTGAAGGTTCCATAAAATTTGATGATAAAGAACTGGACATCGATTGGATAATTAAACATAATGATATAAAATTGTCTGCTAAAGATTTGGAAATACCGGCATTTAAAGATGC
>JBDLJL010000019.1:0-44831 GCA_039714415.1 Bacteroidota bacterium | reverse complement strand
TTTCTACAAATATTACCGGTACTCTGTACCTATGATTCTGGATGATATTGTTTTCTACAAATATTACCGGTGCTCTGTACCTATGATTCTGGATGATATTGTTTTCTACAAATATTATCGGTGCTCTGCACCTTGTTTTACTTTGTGATATATTTTCTGCAAATATTACCGGTATTCTGTACCTTTTTTTTGTTCAATATGAATATTGAATACAATTGCTACCTTGCGCATATTCAGATGCATTTGCAAATTTACAGCGGCAGAGCCGCGATAATATTTGTAGCAAATCAGGTTCATCAATAAACCCAAGGTGCAGAGCACCGATAATATTCAATCAACGTAATTATTCCAAATCATCGAAAAAATCAAATAGATAATTATATCGATTTCATTAAACAAAACCTTATTCATTATTGTGTATCATAAAAAGTTCAGCACAAGCCCTGGCATCTGACAAGGCATCGTGGTGGTTTAATTCTATTCTGTAATTTTCGCATAAAGCAGCAAGGTTTTGCCCAAATAACCTATATGTGCAATGTTTTTCGTATTCGGGGGCTTTCATTCCATAATATTCAAGTGTTTTTGCTAATACCGGAAAGTCAAAAGCAAATCCATTATGTGCTACTACTGATTGATTTTTTATAAATGGTTCAATTTTTGGCCAAATTATGTGAAATGGTGGCTCATTTGCCGTGTCTTTTGCCCTAATTCCATGAATTCTTGTAAATTTCTTCCAATAGTAATTTTCAGGTGGTTGGACCAACAAATTTATTTCATTGGTTATAATTCCGTTTTCAACCCTTACAAGTCCTACCTGGCAAATACTCCAACGGTATCCCTGTGCGGTTTCAAAATCAATTGCTGTAAATGTGTTTTTCATGTTATTCGTTAATTTGAAGGCAAAATTAAATGCCAGCTAAGCCAAACTGTGTCGCACTAAATATTTTTTCAGACATGGCATTAAATTTTACAGTTTCATTATCTTTGTATAAAGTTGTTAAAAGAAATGCCAATTATTGCAAGATTTAAGGGAATTGTTATAAGGATGTTTTATAAAGACCATCCACCGCCACATATTCATGCAACAAATAATGAAAAGAATGGTCTTTTTGATATTGATACTTTGGAAATGTTTAAAGGAGACCTTGTTGCTAAAGACCAAAAAGAAGTGAAAAACTGGGCTTTTGATAAACAGGAATTGTTAAAAGAAATGTGGGAAACACAAGAAATATCAAAGATTGATTAAAATTTAGAATTATGGAATATCCTAAAATAAAATATGTTGAGCCGTTAAATGGGTACAGGCTTTTTATAATTTTTGAAAATGGTGAAATAAAAATTTATTCAATTAAAGATTTGTTAAAAGAACCTGCTTTTTCATCACTACAAAACGAAAATTTATTTTTTCAGGCAAAAAAAGAAGAAAATGGTTATGGTATAGTATGGAATGATAAAATTGATATAAGCGAATATGAAGTTTGGAAAAATGGGATAGCTGTTTCAACAATTAATAAATTAACTCAAAAAATAGCTATATAAAAAAGGGTAGCTGAAAATTTTCAATTACCCTTTTTTACGTTTTTTTATAGCCACTAATTCACCATTATAACTAAATACTTAGAAACACTCCAGAACTGTTCTGCGTCTTTAATTACCAAGCTGTCAATTTGCTCTCCACCGGCAAAAAAATATGAGTTCGCAGGGTGGGTAGTAATTAATTCTGCTTTCTTTGCTAATAATGGAACAGATGTAGTTGTTCTTATATCAATCACCTGAAAGTACTCTTTGTTGAAGTTTTCCATTAATTTTTCCATTCTACCAATTCCAATAAACCCACCTTCTGAAGTAATAACATTGTTCTTTTTGAGTTCTTTTTTGGTGCCAAATACAAAATAGGCTGTATTTAATTTTTGTTCCTGTAATTCAATCAGTTCATCTTTCTCTTCACCATCAGCCAATAATGTATCCATATCTGAATTAAGGTTGGCAATTTCCAAGTTTAAATTCTCAATATCAATATTTAATCTGGCCAAATCATTTTTCATAATATTAATCTCCTCAGTTTTTGCAGCCAATTGGTCAGTCATCCTTTGAATCATTTTTTCAAATTCTGAAGCTTTGATGTTTGCTTTTCGCAATTTTTTCCTTAATGAAGTTAATTTATCATTATTCCTCTTCATTAATTCATAAATAGCTAAAATATCATCGTTAATTTTATTTTTAGCAGTATCACTAAGTTCGATATCGCCATGAGTTTTAAGCGAAATAATATTTTCTTTTTGCTTAATGGTTTCTAAGTTTGCTTCAATTTCATTAAATGACTTTACAAAATCATTAATTGTTTCATCTTTGTTATTGGCAATTTGCAATAAACTATCACGCTCTGCCTGTAACTGTTCAACTTCATCTTTGTTCCCACATGAAATAATCATGCTCATTATCACTAAACTAAATAAGATTTGTTTCATCCGTTTATATTTTAAAAGTTTTTAATTGTAGGATGGAACATCCACATACTATAACCAAACACTATTGATGGGATTTATATCCAATAATCATCCTTCGTGAGTGTTAAAAAATTATCATGGATGTTTCATCTGTTTTGTTTTAAATTATATTTTAAGAGTTTATAACGTAATTATTTGGATTTAATTTTCCCTTCAACAACAATTACAATTTCGCCTTTCACTTTTTTTTCAGAAAAATAGCTATGTAAACCTTGTAAACTACCTCTTTTTGTCTCTTCATAAACTTTAGTAAGTTCCCTTGATACTGACGCTAACCTGTTTTCGCCAAAATATTCAATAAATTGCTCAAGTGCTTTGACTATGCGATGTGGCGACTCATAGAAAATCATCGTACGTTGTTCGTCAACTAACTGTTTTAATTTTTTTTGTCTACCTTTTTTGTGAGGTAAAAATCCTTCAAAACAAAAACGATCTGAAGGTATGCCGGAATTTACCAATGCAGGGATAAATGCCACAGGTCCCGGTAAAGTTTCAACAGGGATATTATTTTCAATACAGGTTCTTACTAATAAAAAACCTGGATCCGAAATTGCCGGTGTGCCTGCATCAGAAACCAGGGCTACTTTTTCGCCTGCATCTATTTGCTCAATAATTTTATTTACAGTTTTATGTTCGTTGTTTAAATTATGCGAATACATTTTTTTACTAACCTGATAATGATTTAGTAAAATACTTGTAGTGCGTGTATCCTCTGCAAGAATTAGATTTACTTCTTTTAGAATACGCACAGCTCTGAATGTAATATCTTCAAGGTTACCAATAGGTGTTGGAACAATATATAGTTTACCAGACATTTTTAATTAAGATAAAAGTAAAAAGAATTAAGTTTGATAAAAGAAAGTTTCTAGAAATTTGGATTTTTAGAGCTTTCTTAAAATGTTTTTGTAAAATCAACAAGTAAACGAAATAAATCCTCATATTCATTTAACGGAAGACTTTCCGCTTTATCAAATATATTGTGATATTCGGAATAATCTCCTAAAGTATATATAAAAATACTATTGACACCTTTTTTGTAAAATGGGTAATGGTCGCTGTTGGCAGCCGGACCCCTTAAATTTACAGTCTGTAGATATTGATTGTTTTTATTAATTTCCACTAATTTATCAAAGCGGTTTTTATATTCAGTTCCATTTACAACTGTTATCCCTTTATCACCACTGCCAACCATATCAAGGTTAATTAAAAATTTTATTTTAGATAGGGGAAAGAGAGGGTTGTTTGCATAGTAACTTGACCCTAATAAACCCATTTCTTCAGCACTAAAAAACATAAATGCAATCGAATATTTGGGTTTATTTTTTTTTCGGGAAAAATGTTTGGCTAAATTAAGTACCATAGTTGTTCCACTACCATTGTCATTTGCACCTGGAAAAATTACGCCATCACCCATTTCACCTAAATGGTCATAGTGGGCAGAAAAAACAATAAAACTGTCAAGTTCGCCTTCAACATAACCAACAATATTCCTTGTATGGTATTCTTTTTTATACTCATTTTTTATTTTTACCGTAACCGTTCTCAAGCTATCAGGTAGTACTTCTTTACTTATTTTTATAATAGGGAACTTTTGCTCAATTGGCGATGGTCTATAAATTAAGTTTTTATATTCCAGTTGTATTACTCCTTTGGCACCCAGGATATTATAATTTATCATATCAGTATATGCATCTTTAAACCCTTTGTTTTTCATGAATAGTGTGTCAATAATTATAAAGCTATTACTTATTGTATCACGATTAATTTTTTTCAACTTTTCCGGGTGGTCTAATAATTTGTGATTCATTAAAATTACCGGGAATGTACCTGCTGCTGAACCAGAACTTGCAGGAATTAGATAATCATAGCCAGGCATAAGCGTATCAGACTCATTTAAGGATACCAAAACTTTCTCGGGGAAAGTATTAGCTGAAATATTATAATTCTGAAAGTATCCATCTGAGAAATGGTTTAATTTAACTTTTTTTAATTGTTTTTGGATGAAAAAAGCTGCAATACTATCTCCCTGGTATGTGTAACCCCTACCATGAAATTCAGGTGAACAAAGTTTGTCAAGTGTTTTTCTTGCGAATTTCAAATCCTGGCCATTTACTGGAAAAAGAAACAAAATATTAAGTGCAATTAATATGCTTTTGAATTTGTACATCGTAGAATGAATTTTTAGATACTATCTTATTATTAATTTGCAAATTTATTCAAATCAAATAATATTTATGATTAAAATTGAAATAACTTTTAATAAGCTTCTTTATAATTGTATTTTTGCATTTTATATTTATTAACATTAGACTTCTGTATTTTTAGTAAATCTTGATAAAAATTGAAAGTATTTTTTATGCTGAGCTTTTACATTGAGCTTGTCGAAATGTGTCGAAGTATAACTTAATTTGGTGAATATTAAATGGTAAGGGAAAAGGCAAAGATTAAAAAATCAGTTAAAAAACCAATAAGTTTTATTAAAGTGACCTTGGCCTCAGCCTCTTCCTTGACCTTATTTGGAGTTAAGCACTTTATATTAACATAGTCAATCTATTTAAAATGTTTCTTGAAAATAATTTAAGCAATTCAAGACAAGGTGGTTGCATTGAAGTAGTTACCGGATCAATGTTTTCTGGCAAAACAGAAGAACTAATAAGAAGACTCAGGAGAGCAGAAATTGCCAGGCAAAACGTGGGTATTTATAAACCCAAAATTGATAACAGGTATTCTGAGAAAGATGTTGTATCACATGACTCAAAAATAGTTTCTGCCATACCTGTACAATCGGCCAAGGATATTATTGAGCTTGCAAAAGATAATGAAGTTGTGGGAATCGATGAGGCACAGTTTTTTGAGGACGATTTAATTGAAGTTTGTAATTATCTTGCAAATAAAGGGAAAAGAGTAATAGTTGCGGCACTTGATATGGATTTTTCAGGTAGACCTTTTGGACCTTTGCCACAGCTTATGTGTATTGCTGAGTATGTAACAAAAGTTCACGCAATTTGTATGCGATGTGGAAATCTTGCAAACTATTCACACCGTTTGAGTGATGCCCAAAAACTGGTTATGCTGGGCGAAAAAGATATTTATGAACCGCTGTGTAGGAGTTGTTACACCAAGGCTATTGACGATAAAAACAAGGAACCCGAATTGTTTAAACCGTAAATCGTTATATTGTAGATTGATAGCGATTTACGAATAGGGTTTGTTTGAAACTGTTAATCAGCTACTGGGTTCTTGGCACTTGTTGCTTGTTGTTTACTGCAAATCGCTAATGTTTAGCAAAAAATAACCAGTCACCAGAAATCAGTTGCTAATTGTTGATAAATTTATGTTAATTAACAAAAAGTAGAATAAGCCTGACTTTATTTACGGACACTATATAAATCTATTTTGGATATTTCACCTATTTCAGAAAAATACAGGAACATAAGTAAAGATATAAGTTTCTTTGCCTTGTTATTGGTGGCTTCGTCCTTGTTCTTTTCAAGGTTTTTAATCAGCATTGGTTTTATACTAGTAGTTTTTAACTGGATTGTTGAAGGCGGATTCAAGGAAAAATTTGGATTCATAAAAAAAAATAAATCAGCATTTTATATTCTTTTATTGTGGGTGTTTCATCTGATAGGCCTAGTATATACGCAAAATCTTGAAGATGGTATTTTTGATATTCGGACTAAAAGTTTTTTATTTATTATTCCGGCATACGGAAGTGGAATTTATTTGAGTAAAAAACGAAAAAACATCGTTTTACATGTTTATATTTTATCGGCTTTAGTCGCTTCCATTATAGGTAGTTTAAACTTCTACATTGGAAATGAATTTGCCAGTATTGAAGATTTGGGAGGGATGTCTTTAGTGGGAGGAAACCTGTATCAAGCCATTCTTATTAATTTTGCAATAAGTTTATTATGTTTCTTTTTGATTTTTAAAAAAAAGACTAAATATGCAATCATATACTACCTTTTTATATTTTGGTTTTTCGTCTATTTGTTTCTGCTAAATTCTTTAACTGGATATGTATTGCTTTTTGTACTCTTTATCTACAACTCCTTTTATTTATTTTTAAAACTAAAAACAAAAAGGAGCAAGCTTAAAATATTATCAATATTATTTATTATTATTGGTTCAATTAGTATTTATATAGGTATAGTAGTAATTGATTTTTACAAAAGTGATAAGATCGCATACAATCAGCTCCCAAATACAACAATAAACGGGAATATTTATATACAGGATACCACCAACCGACAATTGGAGAACGGTCATTATCTCTATCTTAATTTTTGCGAAAAGGAGTTACTAAAAGAGTGGAACAGTCGTTCTACCATTGCTTATAATGGTTTGGACAAAAAACATCAACAAATTTCTCAGACTTTAATTCGCTATCTAAGTTCTAAAAATTTTGCAAAGGATTCTATGGGTGTTTGGACATTAAGTTCAGATGAAATTCAATTAATAGAAAATGGTTGTGCAAATTATCTGTATGCGGAAAAATTTAGTCCTAAGGCTCGTATATATGTGCTTTTGTGGCAGTTAGATAGTTATTTTAATAATGATTTTGCTAACCGACAAACTATTTCACAAAGGTTGGTATATTTTAAGGTTGCTTTTGAACTTATTAAAAATCATTTCTGGACAGGTGTGGGCCCGGGTGATGTACTTGATGAGTCCAAAAATTGGATAGCCACAAGGTATGTAGGATTAAGCCAGGAATATAGCAGCCGGGTTCACAATCAATTTTTAGTAGAGTTTGTAGGTTTGGGGATATTGGGGTTTATTGGTTTTATTTTTATTATCTTTTATCCTTTTTTAAAGAATAAAATGTGGAAAGATTACTTATTAACTTCATTTTATCTAATTGTTATTTCAGGATTTTTTTCTGATAATCTATTTGAATCTCAGCTTGGTATTGCTTTTTTTGCTTTGTTCTATTCTTTGCTATATTTCAAGAATGAAAATTAAGTATTACTTTTGTCGTTTCCAAAAGTTTATGTAAAACACTATATATGATCGTCTTTTTTTTTACTCGAATATTTGTTGAAATATTCAGGTTTGTACCTTTTTGGCTGGTGTATATAATTTCTGATATTATCCGATTTATTTTATTTGATATTTTTAAATACCGCAAGAATGTAATATCCAGGAACCTTAGCCTTTCCTTTCCTGAGAAAAGCGAAAAGGAACTAAAAAAAATATCGAATGAATTTTATAAAAACTTTACAGATATTCTTTTAGAAGCTATTAAAGGTTTTACCATGTCTGAAAAGGAACTTTTAAAAAGGTATAAAGTGCTTAATGCACATGTTCTTGATAAATATTATGATAAAGGACAAAGTGTTATAAGTTTGGCAGGTCATTATACAAACTGGGAATGGGGAATTATTATAGGAAAGAAAACTAAACATTTGGCAGGTACAATTTATAAGCCTTTGACTAATAAATATTTAAATAATTATTTGAAAGGGAAGCGCGAAAGGTTTGGGATGAAACTAATATCAACAAAACAAACCAGAAGGGTTTTTAGTAACATAAAAGAACCCGTATCGGTGCTATTAATTGCAGATCAAATACCCAGCCCGGATACTTTTCGTAAAGCGATATGGGTTAACTTTTTAGGACAGGATACGCCATGCATACATGGTCCTGAAGCTTATTCAAAGAAAATGAATATGCCCACAGTTTTTTATAAGTATCATAGGATTAAAAGAGGTTTTTATACGCTTGAAATAGTAGAATTGAATGATAACCCTAATGATGTTGAGGACGGAGTTATAACTAAGCTTTATATGGGAATGCTTGAAGAGGTTATCAGGGAAAATCCGGCTAATTGGTTATGGTCGCATAAACGATGGAAATTAAAAATGGAGAATGATAAAATAGTACCAAATTCTATTTATTAGCACAATCGTAGTAAAAAATGGATAAAATAATAATACTTTGCCCGGGAGATGTAATAAGTGGTGGGGTAAACAGTTTACATAACCTATGTGCCTCTCTTACCAGAAATGGTTTTAATGCTGCAATGTATTATTTTAATGCAAAACCGGAAATTATTAATAGCCATCAAATAACATCGTACAATGTAAATAGTCATGATGGCAAATTAGATGAACCTGGCCATATAATTTTTGTTTCCGAGTCAATGACAGAAAGAGTAGCTTCATTTTCAAAGGCTATAAAGGTTGTATATTGGTTAGGAATAAAATTTTATTTTAAGTCACCACTTTGGAAGCCGCCTTTTAACAAAAAAATCTTTAGAAGGCTCATAAAATGTCGATCATATTATGGTTATAGTAGTGGGTTAATTGAATCTGCCAAGCGAAAATTAAACGAATTTGCGAAAAGTGAAATCGATATCTGGACGGATGATTTTATTCATATTTCAAACTCTCATTATGTAGCAAATTATTGTTTGCATAAAGGGGCAAAAAATGTTCATGTTTTGCATAACCCAATCAGGGATGAATTTTATGAAAAAGATTTTGGATTAAAAAAACGTACAAAAACTATTCTTTTTGGCCCTAAAACACCTAAGTTGCTTGTGTTTTTTTTAAGACTTTTTTTAAAAGATTACAAAATTATACAGCTTAGGCATTTACCTTTTGAGCAAGTGGTAAAATTAATGTCTGAGAGTGTCGTTTTTGCAGAGTTTGGAAGCAATCATGGTAGAGACCGTATGCCCCGTGAGGCAGCTATGTTAGGATGTATCGTGTTTATGAATACACGGGGTTCTTCTGCACTAAACAAAGATTATAAAATAGATGATCAATACAAAATAATAGATAAACTGATTAATTACCCCAGGATTATTAAAGAAATAAAAAAAGCTGCAAAAAATTACGAAAATCAAATTTCTGATTTTGGCCAGTTTCGGGATCAGTTGAAAAATGAAAGAGCAAATTTTGACTGGGAAGTTAACAATGTTTTTCAAAGAATAACTGATAATTTCAATAAGGCTTAGTAAATGGCTTTACTTATTTGTAAAAAACCTTTTTTGCTCTTCGTAGTTTAATTCTGAAATTCATATACGAAAGGCTTAATTTTTCACCCAAATTTAATTGGGCAATATCTTTCCTAATATATACAGTGTCGCTCATATCTTTGTACCAAATTGTGTAACCATTGGTTTCAACCCAATCGTTAATTTTTTCAATAAAGGGGTTTACATAGAACTTACCATGTGTTTCAACTGATATAACCTTGGGCCTGCTTTTCATAAATTCTAAAACATACCATTCAGAACCCTCAGTGTCAATACTTAACAAATCAATATCGCCATCATCAATGCTACTAAACTTAACACATTTAACTTCCACTTCTTTAGATTCATCTGTAGTGTATTTATCATTAACTAATGCCGGGCTTGCTGGCAGTTCAGAAACAAAAGTAGATGCTTCGGCATTTGAAAGGTTGAGTTTGCCTTCACGGTCGTAGATAGCCACCTCATGTAGGGTTATATTATTATAATTTTTAAAATATTTATTAATTGCCTGAATTGCTGGTGGGTTTGGTTCTACAAGAATTGTTTTAACGCCATCTACAATAAAATCGATAATATTGGATGTTTCCGGTAAATATACACCTACCTCACAAACTGTATTAATTGATAAATCTTTTTGCTTAACTTGTCTGTAAATTACTTTATTCCTGTCAAAATTCATACGATTCTATTAAATTAATTTATATTCATATCTTTTAAATAATTAATCAGCAAACTTGCCTGGTTTTTACAAGAATAATATTCTTTTAAGTTTGATGTATCAAGATCTTTTTCCTTTAGCACTTCTATGCACTTATGTATGGAATCATTATTATCTTCCAAAAATACAATCCCATCATAGTATTTAGCCAAATCCACATAAGAAGGGACCTTATTGGCAATAATAGGAATACCACATACAGCAAAAACTAATGCCTTAAAACTACTATGCCCGCTATTATAACTATCCTTATAAACTCTCGGTAATAAAGCGATATCACAATTCAATAAATTTTCAGGAAAGCTGTTATACTCCCATTTGATAAAATCGTATTCAAAATTACATTTTTCTTTTAGAATACTTTCATTTGTTATCAGTATTATTCTCTTATCTATTTCATCGGCGTATTTATTTAAGAAGTAGGCCTTATCACTTGTTCCTGACCATCCAAAAACAGGAGTATCAAAATTTATAGAATCCTTTGTATATTTAAAATGATTTAAGTTTATAGAATCTTCAAATGTGCATACTGATTGACAGTGAGCTTCTGCCAAATGTGCAATTTGGTTAGACGCACAAATAAAGCCATCAGCATGTTTGGCTATCTTAAAAGCATATTTAAGGCGCGTATTATTTATTTCTGAATGTAAATCGAAAATATTAATACAAGTATCAAAGTATACTTTTTTACTAATTAGTTTCGCAATGCGAAGCATCCAGTAGTATTTTTTTTTTGATTTTCTATAAATAATAGCTGCATCATATCTTTTAAAATAGTTGTTAATAGAAACTTCTACTCCTAATGCTTCGTAATGCTCAATCATTTGCATTATTCTGATCCAGGTTGATGCAGCAGCTTTATTATAATTATTTTCTATGTTTGTAAAAAAAAGACCAAGTTTAAATTTATTCATCCTAAAATACACTACTTTGTTTATTGAAGCAGTTCCTCATACAATTTTATATATTCTGAAACATTTCTTTTATACGTAAAGGTATTTGCATATTCCTTTTGTTTTTCTTTGTAATCATTCTCATTAAACCTTACTAGTCCTTTTCTGAAAACTTCCAACATGTTAGTAGGGTCAAAATTTTTCCAAAAAAAAGCAAATTCACTACCAATTTCCCTTAAACTGGTACGGTCGCTACAAAATACAGGCTTTGAACAAAGCATAGCTTCAATTATTGGTAACCCAAAACCTTCAGCAATTGAAGGAAATAGAAATGCCTGGCAGTTATGGTATAAAAAACTTTTATGTTCTTCTGATATTCCTCCCGGAAAAATTATGCGATCAGACAGATTAAGTTCTGCAGCAATTTGTTCCATTTTATGTCCATAGCTTGTATTATTTTCACCAGCTATTACTAATATATAATCTTCTGGCAAATGTTTTAGAAATGGTAGTAGAACATGAAAATTCTTTTTTTCCAGGAATTGGCCTATTGAAAAAACAAACTTTTTTTCAGGCAGCCATGAAGGCCTATGTTTATACTCAACAGGTGGCCTAACACCATTGTAAATAACACGTACAATTTTATCACCAGGAATATTTAGATATTCATATGCAACTTGTTTAGTAAATTCAGATATAAATACAATAGCGTCTGATTTATAAATATTATTTTGAATTGAACGAAGATATTTCCTTTTTTTTGATTTGCTTTTTGTATAAACAAAATTTAAATCATGAATAGTCAGAATATTTCTTCTTGCCTTACCAAAACTAAATGATGGCAATTGGTGAGTAATATGGCATAAATCATAGGGTTTCATATAATTTGAAAAAAAGCTTCGAAAAAAATTAAGTTTTGTATGAGCTATTTTATTTTCAAACTCAACAAACCCCTTTGTGGGCAATAAAAAATTGAACTCAAATGCATTTGTCTTAACATCCAGTAGCGCCCGCCCATAATTAACAGCTACTTGACCAAGTCCACAGTTTAATAATTTAAGCCTATCCAAACTAACCAAAATTTTTCTTTTTTGATCAATATCTACGTTATTAGATTTCTCTCGAATAAGGTACTGAATACCTGAGAACTTAAGTTTCTTTCTTTTTAGTCCAATCGTATTCAATCTTTCAAAAATAGTATCATTTACCGAGACATTACTAACTTTCTGGGTATTGTTAGAAAATGTATAATCATCTTTATAAAATGAATAACCTGATTGTACTTCATTAGAAAACGGTTTCTTACTTTTAAAAAGGAATGAACCTGAAAAAATGGAATGCAAAACTTTTCTAAAATTTGATACAATGAGATTAGGCTTATTTATTTCCCCATCTAGTTTGGATGCTGGTTTATAATCTATTACAAGATTTTGGCCTGTAATAAAGTTGCCTTTTTTAGCATTACATACATGATCATGAATATAATTTTTATGCAATACTGTATCACCATTTATTGATACTAAATACTCATACTTTGATTTTAAAATTGCTTTTTCAAATAGAATAATAGAATTACCAGTTTTGACCTTACTATAAAACGAAATGGGAATAAAACAATATTCAGAAAAGGTGTCTATTAAATTTCTGGATTCAACCTTAAGCCCATCATCGGCAATTATTATTTCATCAGGTGTGACTGTTTGATATAGTACGCTTTCTAGTGTTTTCTTTAATACATCTGGGCGGCTATAGGTAGTGATTATTAAACTGGTTTTGATATCATTGTTTAGATTAGCCTCATAGAGTTTTAAATATTTAATGAAGGTAACCGAAGAGTTTGAAAAAGAAATAAGTAAGCCTCTGTATCCGTCTAAAAATCCTAATCTAAAAAAATAAGTATTTATAAAGTCATAAATTCCACTTATAACAGCTCTTAATGATGAACTTTTTCTTTTACCTTTGTTTTCTTCTGCAAACAAGTCTGAATATAAAGCCCTTTTTCTATTAAAGTCTGATATTTTTTTGTAGCTGTAGTGCTTGAGTTCACCTTTTATAAGAATAGTTTTGAAATTGTCAAGTTTTAAGCTCTCGTGTACTTTTTTGTTGTTAAACTTAGTCGTATTTTTATCATACAGTCTATATATGGTTTCTTTTCGCCATCCTGAAAACCGTACTCTTTTTTTTCGGTAGTAGTTAAATCTTTCAAAGCCATAAATGTTATCTGGCTTTAATTCAATTTGTTTTATCGAAAATAATAATTCTGGAGAAATAACTTCGTCGCTATCAATTGAAAGTATCCAGTTATTTCTGGCATGGTTTGCTGCAATATTTTTAGTTTCGCCAAAACCAATGAAATGGCCCATGACAATTTTCACATTTGCATATTTACCTACAATTGGAAGGGTCTTATCCATCGAGCCATTATCGAAAATTAGTACTTCATCAAAAGCTTTTAAGCTCTCCAAAGTACGGGCAATTGTTTGCTCGGCATTTTTAACAATGATAACAGCTGATATTTTTTTTAAATTATTCATGGACATATTAACAAGCCTGATAATTTTTAAAATTAGACAATGATTTGGTGGTTCCTTTTGAGTTTTATGATAAAGACAGTAAATACTGTCAGGAGTTTAAGGTTATTCCAGTTTAGGATACTAATTGAAAAAACAAGATCGGCTTCAGAATGTAAATCAGAATACTCAATCATTATCAGTAACTATTATTTTAGAAAAAATAAAATCCCATATAACTAAAAATCAATGCGATTAAAGATTTTGGCTAAAAATATTTTCAAATCCTAAAGGTAATTACTTATGGTTAATTATCCTAATGAACTTATTTTCTGAAGCCGGTTCAATTCAAGTATTTTGATTTTCCTGCCATCAAGGCTGATCACATTTTCATGTGAAAAACTAGAAAGGGTTCTGATGGCGTTTGAAGTTGTCATATTGGAAAGGTTTGCAATATCTTCTCTTGATAAATAAACTTTAATTGTTTGATTATCATCTTCATACCCAAAAGTATCTACTAAAAATAATAAGGATTCTGCTAACCTTCCCCTGATATGTTTCTGAGTGAGAGTAACTGTTCTTTCATTTGAAAATCCTAATTCTATAGCTAACTCCTTTAACATTGCCAGGGCTAAATCACCATTTTTACGAATAACTTCAAAAAGTGCATCTTTTTCAATAATACAGATTTGGCTATCTTCAATAGCCACAGCTGAAGAAATATAATGATCACCAGCAAATAGCGCTCTATAACCAATAAAGCCAATTGGTTTTGTCATTCTGACTATTTGTTCTCTACCACCTACTCCTTCTTTTAAAACTTTCACTTTTCCTTTTGAAAGACAAACTAAGCCACTTGGTTTATCTCCTTCTTTATAAATTACTTCACCTTTTTTGTAGCTGGTACATGAGTGATAATTAAATAATATTTGTCTTTGGTCATCACTTAAGATGTTGAATATGGAATCTTTACTGTCAATACAGTTTTCGCAATACACTTTATTTTGTAACATTTTTTGAGTCTTATGTTCTGCAACACAAATATAAATATATATTCTGAACAGTAAAGCATTTTGATCAAAAATTGTGATTATTGGTTTGTAGAGGAATTTTATTTTGAAAAATTAGCTTAAACTCAAATTGTTAGCTTCTTATTTACTATCTGTTACGGGGTGATCGCTTAAAGATTCAACACTTAACATACAATATTCATTGTTCGCACCTATTTAACTACTTATACTTGTTTATTGAGTGTTGTTTATTGAATATTGCATGTTTTTTTTGTTAACATTCCGCATGAAGCTCGCCCTCTGTGTCAATATAACTTCCGTTCGCAGGCAGTTTTTATGCAGCCTTTTAACCGCTGGGTGGCACTTTGTTTACACAGGGGTTCGGAATAGTTTG
Organism: Bacteroidota bacterium; assembly: GCA_039714415.1. Taxonomy (GTDB): domain Bacteria; phylum Bacteroidota; class Bacteroidia; order Bacteroidales; family NBLH01; genus NBLH01. The sequence continues at coordinate 29,811 of JBDLJL010000019.1, read as the reverse complement.
GTTTTGGTTTAGTCAGGTTGGGAATTAAGAAAAATGCTAATTTTGCAAGTATGATTGGAATTATTAAATTTGAAAAAGGCTTGTAAACCAAACCTTGAATATTTTACAAATACAATGAGTGAATTTTTATTTACACTAATTAATCTTAACTAACTATGCAACAGGTCGATTCGAACCCAACACAAGGCTTGGGAATTGCCGGAATAATTGTTGGAATTTTTTCAATATTTTTTGCCATAATTCCTTGTACTATGTTCTTAGGAATATTTTTAGGAATAATTGGATTAATTCTTACGATAATTGGCCTGAATAAGGCTGCAAAATTAAATGTACAAAAGGGTTTATTAATAGCAGGACTTATTACCTCAATTTTGGGAATATTAATTGCCGGATTATGGGGACTTGCGTTTACTGAGATGTTTAACAAAAACAATTTGCTTGAAAAAATTGAATATCTGGATGAGGGTGTAGAAAATGTTGATAATTCATTGGAAACCCTGGACGATCAGATTGATGAACTTGATTCTGTTCAGTTCGAATCGGACAAGACCATGCAGGAGCTTGAGCAACATATGGAAGAACTTGAACAACAAAAACAGGCAAAGCCTGATTCAACTGCAGAAGTTAATTCTTAACGTAGCTAAGCTACAAACAAATTTGCTGATTGTTTTAAATGATTTTTATCGCAAGATGAAATTCTACAGTGTACATATGAAAAACTCTAGACTGAGAACTCTAGACTGAAACATAAAACCAAAACTTTGCTAAAAAACCAATCTTTTGCGGAATTATATTATTATATCAGGAATTCGGAATATATAATAATCAATCTAATATTTGCAGTATTAATTTTACTTATTTTCGTTTACTCATTAATTTTTGCGACGAATGGCGCTTATCTAATAAAATCTTCGTGTTTTGATATTAATAATCTGCTATGTATTAGTAAGGGGTTATCAAGGGCTTTTTCACAGATAATGCTTGGAAACTTTGAAAAAGCAAAAGAGTTGAACCCATATAGTCAACTTGTTTTCTTATTTTTATTTATTCAAATTATTCTTCGAATAATACTATCTGTTTCATACAGTATATATCAAAGAAAAATTATTATTATAACAGATGTAATATTAAGTTCACTCCTTTTTATTTATTGTTTCTATAGTTTTTTTTTAAAATTCTTAGAAACCATTCTTTTTATTATCTAGTACAAATGCTTATCAGCTTCTCAATTTGTTTAGGTGTACCCATAACAAAAAGTTTGTCATAGGATGTGATTATTAAATCGGGTGATGGGTTGTATACAAAGTTTTTATCCTTTGTTTTTAATCCAACTAGGTTGGCGCCAGATATTTTTCTAATATTTAAATCTCTAATAGACTTATTAAGCATTCCTGAATCTAAATTTGAACAGGATATTTCTTCAATGTTAACATCAACACCACTACGGTGGAGAATAGATTCAATAAATTCAATCACATCCGGTTGAGAAACTAATTTTGCCATACGGGTTCCACCAATTTTATCAGGCATTATGACATTTGTAGCTCCAGCCCTTTTTAATTTCACATCAGAGTGGTCATCTGAAGCTCTGCTTATTATGGTCATATTTTTGTTGAACTCTCCAGCTGTCAATACAATAAATAAGTTGTCAGCGTCGCTCGGCAAAGTTGTGATTAAAGCTTTGGCATTTTCAATTTTACATTTGAGTAAAACTTCTTCATGTACTGCATCACCATGTACATGGAAAAATTTTTTGTTTTTCCTAATGTCTTCATTTATCTCATCTTCAATTACTCCTTCGGTATTTTCTATGACCAAAACTTTTTCTTTGTGTAAGAGTAAATCCAAAACTGCCTGTTTGCCATTTCGTCCAAAACCGCAAACAATAACATGATCTTTAAGGTCTTTCAGTATTGACTCCATTTTTCTGTTTTTCAATAGATTACGAAATTCACCATCTAAAATAAACTTTGTTGCGCTGGTTATAAAATATGCAAAAACCCCAAAACTAATAATAATCAAAAAAGATGTAAAAAGCATTCCATTTGGCGATAATTTTTTAACGGTTTCAAACCCAACTGTAGATATGGTTATCATCGTCATATAAAAGGATTCGATTAAAGAATATCCCTCAAATAAAAAAAATCCACCGGTTCCAATTCCAATAACTATGAACAGAGCAAAAAAGCTGTAATATATATAGTTAATTCTCTTCAATTTGCTGATAATAAGAATTATATTGTTATCATGTTTAACATTTTTATGTTTTTCTTAAAGTAAATATATAAAAATTTAATTAACAAGTTTGTTATCAATAAAACTTCTTTTTAATATTTCAGAGCCTATTCCACAGTCAAGACACTTCCCTTTTTGGCAATAATTTTTTGTTTGTTGAATAACTGCCTGTGATGAAAAGGCATTTGTAATTTTTATACCTTCAGAATTCCACATTCTTGTAATGTAGTTATTTTCTGATTTTAAATTTTCTAAAAGAGTAATTGCTTTATCCTTAAGTTTCTGGTCATCTTTATATTCACCATACTGAAAAGTATAAGGAACAATTGTATTAATTATTATATTGTTAACAGAATTAGTGCCAAATCTCTTTTCTTTTTTTTCAGAAACTTTTTCAAAAGTATAGTGTGTTGACCAAAACTCAGATGCCTTCAACTGAAATAGTTTCTGAATTTCATCTGTACTGTTGGCGTTTATTATTTTTGAAAACAAGGAAGTTGATTGATGTAGTAGACAGGCAAATTGAGATATTCTGATTAAGGGAAAGTTAGATGGTCTGGATCTGAGGAATTTCCAGCTATGTTTTTCAATTGGGTGTAGACCAAACTTTTTCTTTAAGTGGGTATATTCTCTTTTGAGCATTTCAAAATATTCATCATTGATGTTATCACTTAAAAATCCAGCCTGTCCGAACAGAAGTGCTTCAATTTGCAGTAGATTGTTGTGATGTTTCGCAATGTATTTAAGAGGCAGTGATCTGGCCAGCCTTTCAAATGGTTCAGCGTTTAAATTGAAACCAAAATTTCTGGCAATAGTCTGGTAAAAAGATTCTTCCCAGTTATTTTTATTTATTTCCAGTTTTTGCTTTATTGTTTTTGTCTTTTCATTTAATCGTTCAAACAATATATTATCGAACCAAATTTTCAACCTGAATTCTTCAACTGATTTAATATCCTTACTACAAGGAAGTTTACCTTCGTTAACAAGCAACTCTTCATACTTTTTTACTATAGCAGGGTTTAATTTAAGTTTTAGTAATGGTATTTTGTCTCCATTTTCATTATATACCATGGTATCATTGTTAAGTACAACATGTAATATAACATTGTTATATGCTTTATCCTTTTGATGGTGGTGTTTGTTCCAATCTGATGATTTTAAGTGCATTTCAACATTTCCGGCCCAAAGAGTGTTATCTATTTTAATTTGGGCATTAATAAAATCTGGACCTGCATCAAAATTTTGCATTCCCGGGTTTATTATTTGAATATGTTTGCTTTCTGAGCTTATAAGTTGATTGGCATTATAAAGCTTATATTTCCATATGAAATACAAAATTTTTTCTTCCATATTCTCTTGGGTAATTTGCGTTTCTGTACCTAAAATGTATAAATTAATGAATTGCGATATTGAAGTCCTAACCGAGTATAAAAGTACAATCATAGAAATTAAAACAAAAATCTTTAATAAAATAATTAATATTATCTTTGCGACTTCATTTGTAGGGCTGAATATGTTGAGAACAAGAGAGATGAGTGCTAATAGTATAAGGCAGAGACCTTTAAAAAGAAAAATAGAATTATATCATACTTATTATAGGCGAACAGGTTTATATAAATTCTTAGGTATTAATTTAATGAAATTAATTCTTATTCTTGCGGGAATAATTGTATTAATTTTGCTTGTTGATCAAATAGTGGATTTTGAGCATCAACAAGATAAACTTCAACATTTTGTTGATCAGCATAATCCATTATTTGTTTTCACATTTTTCCTTTTAACCGAATCATTTATGGGTTTTATTCCGCCCGATATATTTATGGTGTGGGGAAAAGCAAAATTTCCTGAATATGCTTACCTAATTGTTGGTCTTTTAGGAACTTTATCATACATTGGTGGGATTAATGCATATTTTATTGGCGTGCTGGTAAGAAAATTCCCTTCTGTTGAAAGGTTTATACAAAAGAAATATGAAAAAGATTTTGAGTTGATTGAAAAGTGGGGTGGGATTGTTATTATTATGGCCGCATTATTTCCATTACCTTTTGCAATGATTAGCACCATTGCCGGGATTGTTAAATATCCAATTCGCACTTTTTTATTTTACGGTTTAACCAGGTATATCCGATTTTTTCTGTATGCTATCGTTATTTTTGGTGCTATTAAAAAATTTATTTAACCGCTGATGAAGCTTTAATAATTTTGTTAATATGTTCACCAAGTTTTATTGATAAAATCATTAAAACTTGTTCTGCAAACGTATCTATTTTAACAAATGTTGCAAGTTCTACAATTCCAATTGCTTTATTTTCAAATAAAACAGGAAAAATTATCAGATTAGTTGGTGCTGAACTACCCAGACCTGAAAGGACGGTAAGGTATTTTTCAGGAAGGTTTGAAATATTAATTAATTCCTTATTTGTAGCTACCTGACCGGCAATTCCAATTCCTTCTTTAAAATCCTGTGCCTCGTCTTCCTGATAAAAAGCATAAGTTCCGCTTTTTTTGAAAATATCCTGATCATTTCGTGTAAATACCATGCCTTGTACAAGTTCATAATGTTTTGACAGATTCGATAACAATTTATCAGAATACTCCTTTAGATTAAGATTTGGGTTTAATCCATTTATTAGGCTATTAATTGTTTCATTGCTCTTTTTTTCTATTTCTGAATGCTTTCTTTGTTTTTCTTCTTCTCTTCTTTTCTTTTCTTTACGCTTATCAACTCTAGTTTTTGCAGGAACTTCAATTCCAATTTTTTCTTTTTTTGCTGAAGCTTTAAAAATTAATATTACAAATACAATAGAAACAATAATCCAAATTAAAAATGCTGCAATCAGGAACATTTTATCCTGTTCAGATATTAGAGATTTATTGTTGATGTCAAGAATTAGATTTTTTAATATAGAGAAAGCCTTTACCATTGACAAAGACTGAAGAATAAAAAGAATGATTGCAATTATTGTTAAAGTTAAGTTCTTCATGTTTAAAAAATTAATATCCAGTTCTTTATGTTTTAATATTGTTACAGAGATAATACTAACCCCTCGTTCAGTTTTTATTTTTTTAAGTTAATTAGAAAATCAATAATTTTATCAGAAGTTAGAATGTGATCAATTTGAGTGGCTTGAATAGCAGCACTAGTCATAGTTTTTACCTGGCATTCTTCCGGATCCTGAACAATTGTTAGCCCACCATTTTCTTTAACTTCTTTTATTCCATAAGCCCCATCTTTGTTCGCTCCTGATAACAATATTCCTATTAATTTTGATTTGTAAGTATATGCTGCTGAGGCAAAAGAAATATCAATTGATGGACGTGAATGATTTATTGCTGGTTCTGTAGACAAAGAAATAGTGTTACCTAATTCAATATACATGTGATAATTAGCAGGCGCTAAATATGCTTTCCTTTGTCTGATGAATTCTTTATCATTGGGTTCTATAATTTTTATATTTGATTTTATTGATAATGCTTCAACAAAACCTGACCGCACATGTTTTAGTCTATGAAGGCATAAAAACAGTGGCATATTGAATGTTTTTGGCAGGGATCCTAAAATGCTTGTAATTGTTTGAAAACTACCTGCTGATCCCCCAATTATTATATATTTGTAAGTCATTTATTTACGATTCAATTACTTTTTTTAAAAATTTTTTCTGATTCACTAATAACTACAAACTCTCTGTCAACACCAGGAAATTCAATTGTTTCTTTAATGCCAACAGCCATAAAACCACCTATTTTCAATGAACTGCCCAGTTTTTTCAAGGCTTCCGTTTTTAATTGTTGGTTATAATAAATTGTTTTATTCCTGTATAAAATAAAATTATAAACTCCCGGTAACTCATCTTCAAATAAATTATGATGAATTATTTCAACATTTTTAAATAAATCTGTGTTAAATTTTACAACAGATCCTTTTTTTATAAAAAAATCAAAAATATTGCCGTTTTCGTGAAATCTTTCAAAATTTGCACTATTTACTTCCATTTTTTTAAACTCAATAGTAGCATTTTTAATTTCTTCAACATTTAAATGGCTCAAGCTTGTTGATAATATTTTAACCCGATCCAACATATTTATTTGATCAAGAATAATAAGCAAGGTATATAATTCCTCACCTGAATTACATTCCGGGATTAAAATTTTAATTTCTTCGGTAAATTTGAATTTATTTAAAACATAAACTTTCAATTCCCGCCAAAATTCAGGATCCCTGAATAATTCTGTAGAACTAACGAGAATATCTTTAAGGAAAAGTTCATAAAATTTTTCGTCATTACTAATTTTATGTATTACTTCTTCAATATTTTGAAAATGAAACCTTAACATAAAACTTTCAACTCTTCTTTTTAATGAACTTAGAGCATAATTGGAAAAGTCAACACCCTTCTTTGTTTTAATAGTTAAAATCAGGCTTTTAAGTTCAGATATGCCTATAATTAGTCGATTCATTTTTTTAATTAGAGTTCGTCTTTAAAGTCAGACTTATTTTATTTTTTGAATTAATAGAAATTTGCTAACGACCAACTGCTGGTTGCTGGGAACTAGTTGTTTGTTGTGCTGAAAATTAACTTTTTGTACTGAAACAACCAGTACCCGGAACCTAACCTAATCTTTTTTCATATATACAAGGCCCGATTTAATAAAGTTATTTGCAACTGATCCAATAATGCTTTCATGTACACCAATCAAAAGAGCGCCTTTTCTAAATAAACTTTGATAAAAAGTGTTAATCACATGGTTTTGCAATTCAGTATTGAAATAAATCAATACATTTCTACAAAGTATCAAATCAAATTTAGTGTTAAAATTATTTCCTTCTGTAACCAGATCGTGTTTAAACCAAACCGGCTTTTTTCGTAAAAACTCTTTTACTTTAATAATATCTTTGGATTTATCAATATAAAAATATTTTTCATAAGGAATATCACTAAACTCTTCATAGTTGAAAGGATTTTCCCTGATTACTTTATTGAAATTTTCAAAATATTCCAGGTTAAAACGATAGGTATATTCCCCGGCTTTAGCCTTGTTAAGTACATCAGTGTTTAAATCCGTGGCAAAAACATTTGCCTTTTCCAGAAGTCCCATTTCATTTAATAAAATAAGCATCGAATAAACTTCCTGGCCGGTTGATGAACCTGCATGCCATATGTTAATTTTACGATTAGATGAAAAATTATTTAAAACCCTGTAGCGTAAAGTCTGCCACACTTTTGGATCTCTAAAAAGCTCAGTAGTATTAACGGTAATATTTTTTACTAATTTTTCAACAAAATCGGAATCCTTTTTGATGCTCAATATCAATTTGTCAATATCAAGTCTAAAATCGATCAGTGCCTTTTCTATTCTTCTGGTAAATGATTTTATTGAATAATTGCTGAAATTGTAGGCTGTATGTGTTTTAATTGCTTCAATTACAAGATTTATATCTTCTGAGGTAACTGGCATAAAAAACAAATTGATATTCTATTTAAACCCTAATTATTTGGTGTTTTCTAAAAAAATATAACTTCAAAGCTCTTAATATTACTGCTTAATCCTTCTAATGGCTGATTTAAGTAATATTGAATTTTGTCAAGCAATTTCATAGTATGTCACAATAGTTCGAAAAGCCTGCAAATTAATTTGGGTTTTCGAGTTTGATCTTAATAAATATTTATTTTGTCTAGACTACCCGGAATCACCTTGATGTTATTTTTCCCAAGTCCAATATTTTGTAAATTTGTAAGCCTAGAAAGTTCTATGGGCAAAATAGTTAATCTATTATTATATAAATTTAATTCTTTTAGATTTGCTAAGTTCCCAATTTCTTTTGGTACGGAATACAAAAAATTATCAGATAAATATAAGTTTTTTAAATTATACAAACCACCAATTTCTTTTGATAATGTATTCAGTTTATTTCCAGATAAATACAGGCTTTCTAATGATTTTATTAACCCAATTTCTTTTGGTAACCTGGTTAAGCGGTTATTTGCCAGACCAAATTGTTCAAGTTTATTGAGCTTTCCAATTTCCGGTGGAAGATTGATCAATAAATTATCATCAAGATAAAATTCCCCCAAATTAGATAAATTTCCAATTTCTGAAGGAAGCCTACTTAACCTATTAGCCGTAAGGAAAAGTTCTTTTAAGTTTCTTAAATTACCGATTGTTGGTGGTAGACTGGCAATTTGATTATATGCCAAATCCAAACTTTCTAATTTTACTAAATAACCTATTTCATCAGGTAGCCTGGTTACATTATTTTCTGTAAGGTATAATATTTTAAGATTTTTAAGACCTTTAATTTCTTTTGGTAAAGTAACAAGGCTATTTCCGTGCAAACCGAGGACTTCCAAATTTTTTAATTTACCAATCTCTGGTGGTAAGCTTTTTAACTGATTCTCGTCTAGAAATAATTCTTGAAGATTTTCCAGATCACCAATTTCAGGAGGTAGTCTACGAAGACGATTTTCATAAAGGAATAAACGTTGTAAACGTTTAAATTTGCCAATTTCAGGCGGTAATTCAGAAAGATCACTCGTTAAAAGATCTAATTGATATACTTTATTTGGGTTAATAAGAGCCTCTTCAATGCTGGTATATACTTTTGTTTGTTCAAGTTCTTGCATTGTCAACAAATTTTGGGCATTGCTAACAAATTGGCCAATAAAAACCAACAATAGGAGTCCTGGTTTAAAAAGAATTCGAATCATAAAATGTAAATCACCCCACTAATTTGGGGATAAATTTATAAAAAAAAGACAAACATTAGTAAACTTATGGATGATATTACAAAAAAACAGGCTTAAACCTTCACTTTATTTGATTTTAGATCTTGGCAAAGTGATAATTGTAAATTTATCAATTTTTTATCCAAAGTTTTTAAATAGTTTAAATATTAAACGTAATATTGTAATATAATAGTACTGGAATTTCTTATTATACTTAACATATTGCATAGCAAACTTATTCTGGAGTACTGCTTTAAATTTGATGAAACAAAACTATATAGTAGTATTGACAATAAATACATATCAATGTAATTCTTTTTTTAATTATTAATTTTACAAGGTTGAGATTAATTTAATTTTAATATATGCATTAAGTTGATAAATTATATTAATCTTCGTATAACCATATATTTTTATTAACTTAGTTTATCAAATTTTATTAGGGGATTTTATTTGTAACCCATTTTAAATTTAAATTATTTGTCATGTTATCAGCTAGTTAAGGTGTTCAGGTTTTAAAAAAATCGCCTATAATATGAATAATATAGTAGTTTTATTACTTTTATTAGCTCAAAGACAGTTAATATTGTAATAGGTTACCCGTTTTGTTTCGATAAATAAATAATATTAATGAATAAATTTTTATTTATAAGTTTTTGTGTCATTTTGCTAATTATACCAAAGCTTTCATTTGCCGATGGAGGCCTGGTCGCTTTTTATAAACTGGGTACAATTGATGGCACTATTGACTCTGTTAAGAATGAAATCTATACACTTCTGAAAAAAGATAGTTTCAAGATTATAGGTGAATACCATCCTGCTAAAGATGAAAACCTACTCGTCATTACATTTACAAATAAAGAATTACTGGATATTTGTAAACAAGTACCTGAGCGTGGTTTAATGGCAGCTGTAATGCGTGTTGGATTAATTTCAATAAACGGACAAGTGGAGATAAGCCTTCTGAACCCTGAATATTTATTTTACGCATATTTGCGTGATGATATGAAAAAATTTGAAATTCGGCTCAATCAAATTTCAATGAATATTAAAATTGCTCTTTTTCCTATTAGTAATGGCTTTGTCCCTTATATAACAAGTAGCCTTTCCGAGAGAGAGTTAAAGGAATTTCGATTTTCAGTAAGAAACCCAAGTTTTGATGAGCCTGTTTTGGTTAAACGTTTTAGTAACTTTGACCAGGCTGTAAATAAAATAAGGGAAAACCTACAGGCAAGAAGAGAAGGTTCAATAAAAGTATATGAATTAATTGATAAAGAAAGAAAAATTGCTGTTTTTGGTGTTGGTCTTTTAGACCGGCGTAAAGGTGAGGCTGTTTTCCTTCCTAAACTAGGAGAATCGCATTTGGCAGCTTTACCGTATGAATTGGTGATTAATGATAATAGTGCTAACATTCTTCATGGTAAATTCCGCTTTCCGTTATATTGGTCGGATTTGACCATGGCAGAGTATCGTCGTATTTATAAAAGTCCCAGAGATGTTGAAGAGTTGATGAAAGCTTTAACCCGTTAGTTTTGGTAGTCTGTCAATAAAGTCAGTGTTTTTATACAGAAAAACAAATGAATTATGATTTTATAGACAGACTAATTATCCTTCTCAGTTCAATAACCTTCTTTAGCCTTCCTCTCTGTCTTTATACTACTTTCCTGAATTACCTTTAAAATATTTTGATAAGTATCATTTCTTTTTTTTGCCCTTTTATTTTGTGCAATTTCCTTAGCACCTTGATAACCACCCTGATGATAGCGTATAAACCAGGGGAAAACAGTTAAAACTGCATCAAAAAGGCTGTAATACCGAGTCATATATACACCCAAAAGAACAATGCCACCTGTTAAAGCCAAAGAGTTAATACCATTTTTAACATCACCACTATAAATTTGGCCTGATCCTGGTAAAAAAATACTCAATATTTGTGCTGTTTTAGGATTGGGTTTTTCAAGATTCCTTTTTTTACTGAACAATAAAGTAATTTCTTTCCGGGCAGATACCTGGTCAATAGGTAATATATTAAGAAAACTACTTTTTGATTTTTCAAAATCTTCCAAGCCCCAATAGCAAACTGCAAAATAGAAGTTTTTCCTGTTTGTAGATTGTAGATCTAAACTATCTGGCAAATTCATTAGCTCAAAAGTGGCAAGCTTAAAATTTTTATCAAGCATATAACAGGCAGCCTTTTTAAATAGTATTTCAGTTTTTATGCTTTCTGATTTAGCAGTTTTATAGGAAAGTTCATAATAATAAGCAGCTTTTTTAAAATCCTTTTTAAAGAAAAATGATGAGCCAATCTGCTCATAAATATATTGTAGGTTGCTTCCATCATTAAAGAATAATACTCTTTGATATTCTTTTAACGCTAGCTTGTAATTACCTGATTCAAATTGAGAATCAGCAAATTTTAGAGTTTCTTTCAGGTCTTGGGCTATAGTAACGGTAGTTAATATGTTACATATCATCCAAAACAATATGCCTGACTTTATGATAAAGTTCATCATCAATTTTTTTATTATATTTTTTAGCTGATTTAGCTGAACCGTATATATTTCCAATATAAAACCCGCTTGCTAATCCGGCAAAAACCCATCCATAAACGGATTCAGTTCCATACTTGTTAAATCCACGGTATGATTGCCATGCATTTACACTTACAAAAATAAATGATATAGCTGCATCTTTCCAGTTACGGGTATAGGCCTTGCCTGAACCGGGTATTACAAAAGACATGAGTGCCGCAACCCCGGGCTTTTTATATTTAAGTTGTTTTGCTTCAAATGCAAGTAAATGTAAATCTGCATTTTTTTTATCACTACTAACCGGGTACTTCATAGCGTATTGAAAAGACTCCCCCCATTTTTTTTGTAATAATAAAGACCCTAGCTGATAGTTTTGCCTGGTACTTGGGATTAGCGTTTTATTCAATGATAAATATAGATATGCCAGGCTATCTTGTTTTGTGAACATTAGTAATTTAACATACTCTTCAGCAAAATCAGCTGGTAAGTTAAATAACTGTTCTCCAAAAAAGAGATTTATTCTATTTAGTGCCAGCGAATAATTTTCTGCTTTTCGGTATGAGTTGATTAGTTTTAGTTTGAGATTTTGATTCGTTGAATCAAGAAATACAATTCTTTCAAATTCTTCTGAAGCTAGTTGAAATTGTCCTGTTTTGTATAAATAATCAGCAAATTGTTTTGAGTGATTAAGGTCATGAATGTTCTGTGAATGCATTATGGTCAAAGTATTCATTAATGCAATCAAGGCCACTAATCTTGATGATATTAAATAACGGGTTGCAAATGGGTAATAATTAATCAATAGGGTCATAAAAAAGATTGGTGTTTTTATACATTTTGTAATTTTCAGGGCTCAATCTGTTGCATCGCGATAATCGATCAATACCATCCATTAAACCAATAACCACCCCCTGCTTTTTTATTGTTTCAATAGTATAAACACTGCAAGAGGGGTGAAAAACGCAATGGTTACCATCCTGTGAAGAAAAAAATTCTTTATAAAAGATAAATAGAAAAGCGGAAATCTGCTTTAATTCATTGGAATTGTCTTTCAGATAGTTTTTGTAATTTGATTTTTCCTCTTTATTTTCAAACAGGTGTGTAAATTTCTCAATATCATTTGCATTCTGTGAAATAATTCTTTCTTCAACTATTTGAAAAAGGAAGATGAAAATTACTATTAAAATATGAAATGAGGTTGTTTTAATTTTGGGATATAACATAATGTGCTGGCAATCAAATCATTGTGCTTTTGTTTTTTGTTGTACTCTGTTAATATTAAATTCCTCAACAGAGGCTCATTTCCCGGGTATATCATAATTGTAATAATTTTCATTTCCCATTTCGTTAATTTTTATTTTGCGGTAAGTGGTTAACTCATATAACTCATAATTATCAAAATAATTAATTCTAACCACTTCTGACGGAAAATCAAAACCATCAATATTAACATATTTATGAAATATATGTTTGCTGACAATTTTCTCGTTTAAATCTAAAAAAACAATTCCATAGAGTCTTTTATCTTTAGTTGAAATGAGGACTTTACCCAATGTATGTTTATATTTTTCCAGAGGTATCCAGCTGGCAATGACCAAGCCCTTATCTTTTTGAATATTTTCAATTGTATAGCCGGCTTTATCAAGTCCATAATTGCTAAGTTGCCCGTTTAATGCCAAATGAAATATTGAAAACTCTACCGGTGATATAATTTTGCTATGCTTTACAATATTTCCAACCCTGATATAATAAATGGATGTGTCGTTATGAACAACGTATTCTTTAACAGGAAAACCATTTTTAATAACAATTTTTTTTGTTTTTATATCATAAAAAACCTTTCCCAATTTCATTACTGGATTTCCTGACTGATCCTTATATTTTACAGTGTATTCAGCGGAGAATCTATTAAATTGTTGTGAAACTGCAGTGTTATAACACCCTATAATCAGTATTAAAAAAAATAATCCCTTAATATGCATAGTTTTTTTGTATCTAAAGGTTACCTAAAGTAAATTTGCTGTTAAATACCTAATTCCAAAACCGAGCACAGTTCCTGTTACACAACCATAAATAGCCTTTTTTGACTCTGCTTTATTTTTATCTGTAGAAAAATAAACAACACCAACAGCTATTGGGCCTGCTACTGCACCGTAGAGTGTATAAGAGCCAATGATACTAAATGAAAAAGCCCACCAGAATGATGGGATTTTTCCGGGTGCTGATATTTCTGTAATTCCAAAAGGAGAATAATTTTCTTTATATAAAAAATACGAGAAATCAGGATAGTGCTCAACAATTTCATTAAGTGTAATCCCTGGATTTTCAATTAGAAGTTTTTCTAAATTATCCAAATCTTTAAATTCTTCCGAAATTTTACTTTCGTCGTAACTAAAAATATCAGCATTTAAAGTAATTGCCTGAACAATATTTCCAATAACAAGAATAATTATTACGATTAAAAATTTTCTTAGGACAATCATATTTTACAAATAAATTGACAAACCACCGCCAACAATCGTAAAAGCCGGATTGTTTAGCCTTATATCTGCTTCAAATGTAAGTGCTAAATGTTTTTGTAAATAAAATTCTACTTCCAGGGGCAACCAAACAGGAAACCCCAAATCCAAATCATCATTAAAATCTCTGCGAAAAACAAGGTCTGCATCAAGCCCGGTTGATATATTTATATTTTTAATCGGGAAAGTAACAACTGTACCCATGTCAATTCCGAAATTATTCCAGTAATGCCCACCGACATAAACTGAGACAGATGGTTTACCGCTTAACAAAGTTTTTTCATAATCTAATCCTACGTATGGGTCAAACCATCCAAATCCTATTTTCAGATTTAAATCAGCATTATTGCCAACACCATATCCGCCATGTAGAAATAAGGAAAAATCATAACCATACTCGCCCCAGGCAGGATTAATACCAACAGAAAAATTACCCTTTTGCAGTGTTTTAGCTGATGTGAATACTATTTGCGCATTAGCGGCTATTGAAATTCCTGTAAATAATACAAGGGTTAAAATAAATTTTTTCATACTTTTTTTTTTAGTTTCAAAATTATAAATTAAATGGAATAATATTTTTTCCCCTATCAATAGAATGTTGACTCAAGAATTTTGCAAGCTTTAATTGGTCATTTTTTGAAAGGGCACTTAAACTAAGTGGCGGATAATTTCCAACTCCTTTTTTTGTTTTGATCCAAATGGTTAACATTATTTTTTGATTAAAAATACTTCTATGTATTTCAAAGTGATGCAATGAACTAAGATTAATCTCAAATGCTTTATATTGCCTTAAAATTGGTCTTGCAGGATAATTTTTTATTTGCAAACTTCCTTTTAAATCCGCTATATAAATATACTCTGGTTTAATCAGAACCAAATAAATAACATAAACAATTAAGATTATTGCCACAATAAACATGATATAATGTTCAATGGTAATATTTCGGGATACAAATAATGGAATTAAAAAACCAATTCCCAGGAAAAGGCATATAATATATGCCAGCTTGATTTTTGCAACTTTTAATTGATTATTTACAATGACCATAATATCTAAACTCCTTAAATTTCTAAATGTCTTTTGCTAAACTATGGATATTTTTTTATTGTACAAAACAATTTATCAATTAATTAATTTCATGTGTGTTTTTATTTTGTTTTAAATTGCCACATGGAACCGTCCCAAAAAAATCAGTACTTGTTTCATAATTTTGTTATCGTAATTTTAATACTTCTTTATTAACCAGGAATTATATTTGTAAATGCTTGAATTATCGCAAATGTATACGGTATTTGGAATAATATTTGAACAAAAAACTGAATGAATGATAGAAAACTATTTTGTACGTTTTTATCATTTTATTTTGCATTCACCTAATTTATAAATATATTTAGCTAAAATTAATTTCATTCATGAGTCATGGATTATTAAATAAAGAAAAGCTGGGGTTTATCTATAAGCTTTTTAAAGCAATGCAAAAAAACAACCTGAACTATATTTATAGGGGGGTTTTTACTGCAAATATTACAGATAACATTCTTGCTTTGGCTGAAAGCAACCTTGTTCATAAAGAAGATCCAAGAGCATTGAGGAGAAAGGTATATAATGTGATGGTGGAGGGTCTTCAAAATATTACCAAGCACCAAGCAGATTTAGAGGTGGAGCCGGAAAATAACAATGGGGTATTCGTATTAAAAAAAGAGCATTTTAAATACTTTATTACCACAGGGAATTTAATTGAGAATGATGAAATTGAGAATTTAACAAAGCAAATTGACCAGGTTAATAGTCTTGATAAAGTAGAATTAAAAGCATATCACAGGGAAGTATTGTTGCATGGCAAAATATCTAATAAAGGAGGTGCGGGTCTTGGTTTGATCGATATGGCCCGAAAATCTGGGAATAAGCTATTATATGCTTTTGAAAAGCTAGACGAAAATTTTTCATATTTCTATTTACATACGGAAATACCTTCTAAAGGTGCTGAAAAATCATTGATAAACCCAAATAATCCGGATACACTTAACTATATAAGTGCCTTGCACAAAATGTTAGACCAGGAAAATGTTTTGATTATATTTAACAGTTATTTTAATCAAGAGAGTTTGATGAATTTGCTTTCGATTATTGAAAAGCAAATGTTGGATAATATCCAGCAGAAAAAACGTATCTATAATACTATGGTTGAAATGTTTCAGAACATTATTCAACATGGAGATGATTATAAAGAAACTGAAGAAGGTAAAGCAGGCCTATTTTATATATCCGAAAATGATGATGAATACCTTTTAAATACAGGAAACTATATCTTAAACTCAAAAATTGAAAGATTAACCGAGAAATTGAACTATGTTAATAACATGGATTATAAAGAACTTGATGAGTTTTATGATAACCGGTTATTGGATTTTGAAATTGATTCAAGTAAAGAAGCAGGATTAGGTATAATTGATATCCGTTTAAAAACGGATAGTAAGCTGGGTTTTAGTTTTTTAAACATTGATGATAAATATTCTTTTTATACTTTAAGAGCAAAAATTTCAAAAAAATAAATATATGGAAGCTTTAAACATAGAAGCAAGCGAAGATACTCCTAAAATATACTTTGAACCTGAAGTAGAAATATATCTTTTGGAAGGGAAATCCCTGCCTGAAAATGCAATTGACTTTTATAGGCCTGTATTTGATTGGGCTCAAACTTTTTTTAATTCTACGGATGTTCCTCCAAGTGTTGTAATTAACTTTAAATTCGATTATTTCAATACAGCCTCATCGAAACAAATTGCCAAATTTTTACGTATTATAGAAAACAGTCCTTCTAGTGATAATGTAATCATAAAATGGTATTATGATGAGGAAGATACAGATATGTTAAAAGCAGGGAACAGGTATAATAAACTTATGAATGTTCATTTTGAGTTTGTAGAGAATAAGGATTAAAAAATCATATTCACTACATTAAAACTCTGTATTCGTTTGCCAAAGTATAATTAGACTAGGTTATTTAAGGTTCAAGTATAAAGTTTCAAAGGACAATTTGAAACTATATACTTGAACCTTTATACTTTTATCATCAAGGGGTTTGCTATAGGTAACCTCTAAAAATCCAAATTTTTTCACATATTTATAAATAACTTTATATGTGTTCAAGATATAGTTCTGCGTTTGAACTTTGAATTTTTGGAAGCCACCTACATGTAAATTTAGAAGGATACTAATTTTGATACAATTTTATAAAGAATATGGCTTTAATCAAATCTGTTAGAGGATTTACACCGGATATTGGTGCAAATTGCTATTTGTCTGAGAATGCAACAATTATTGGTAATGTAACGATAGGCAATGATTGTAGTATTTGGTTTAACACTGTTTTACGTGGTGATGTTCATTATATAAAGCTTGGTCATCATGTAAATGTTCAGGATGGTGCAATAATACATGCAACATATGAAAAATATCCTACAAATATCGGGAATTATGTTTCGATAGCACATGGAGCTATTGTTCATGGATGCACTATAAAGGATAATGTTCTGATAGGCATGGGTGCTATTGTTATGGATGATGCCATTGTAGAAAGCAATTCGATTGTTGCTGCCGGTGCAGTGGTAACACAAGGAACACAGATTAAATCGGGAAGTGTTTATGGTGGTTCACCCGCAAAGCTTATCAAAGAAATCAGCCCTGAATTACTGGAAGGCCAAATAAACCGGATTGCAAACAACTATGCTATGTATTCTGGGTGGTACAAATGATTGTGATTTGTGATTCTTGGGAAATAAATTTTGATTAGTATCACCAGAGACCAGTTATAAATTAAGCATGTTAATATTGCTAAAGCACAATATGCTCTACTTCTGTAATTTTATCGCAAAAAATCTTACCTTGGATATTGAATACTGCAGGTGAGTCGGTTGTGAAAAATTTATAAATACCTGATTTGCTGCATTTATTTTTTATTTCAGGATGTCTGTTCAGATAATCTTTTAAGCTTTCAGCCACAATTTTACCTTGTGATAGTAATTGAATATTCTCAGGAAGGTATTTTTTTATTTTAGATATTAATAAAGGGTAGTGTGTACAACCCAAAATTATTGAATCAATTTTGTTGTTTTTATTCACAAGAGAGTCAATATTTTTTTTAATGAAATAATCAGCGCCACTATTATTAAATTCATTATTTTCAACCAATGGTACCCACATTGGGCAGGCTTCCTGGCTAACTTCAATTTCAGGAAATATTTTTTTTATTTCCAGTGGATAAGAATTTGATATAACAGTACCTTTTGTTCCTAAAACACCAATGTTATTTGTTTGCGTATATTTTCCAACTGTTTCAACACTAGGCCTGATCACACCCAACACCCTTTTTTCAGGATCAATTCTGGGTAAATCGTTTTGTTGTATGGTTCGTAAAGCTTTGGCAGAAGCAGTATTGCATGCCAGGATAATCAAATGGCAGCCCATATCAAAAAGCTTTTTTATAGCCTCAAGCGTATAATTATAAACCGCTTCAAAAGATCTATTACCATATGGTGAACGGGCATTATCCCCAAGGTAATAATAGTCATACTCAGGCATTAAATCAATAAATTCCTTTAATACGGTTAAACCACCATAACCAGAATCAAATACACCTATAGGACTAATTTTCTTGGCCATAATATCATAAAAGTAAAAAACCCGAAATTAAAAAATTCCGGGTTTAAATAATAAATTATTTAGTAATTTGATTACTATTGTGCTGTTAGTTTAGTTTTTACCATAGATGTAATATCAATACTCTCTTCAGAAAAATAAAGCAATGTAGTAATATCAAAAACATAAGTAAATTTGTTTTCTTTAGCTACCTCTTTAATCGCTTTATCTACTTTTTCAAGGATAGGCTTGAATAACTCATCTCTTTTTGCTTGAATTTTTTGTTGGGCAACACCTTGAAATTGCTGAGCCCTACTTTGTAAATCCTGAATTTCTTTTTCTTTGTCAGCTTTTACAATATCGCTCCATTTTTTAGGGTCACCTGCAGGTAGTTTTTCATTTTCTACATAATCATTTACTTTGTTTCTGTACTCTACCTCCATAATCTCAATTTGTTCCTGAATAGCTTTACCTTCAGCTTCAAGGGTTGCTTGTGCTTGTGTACTTTCAGGTAGCGATTGTAATAATTTCTGAGAGTCAATATGCCCAAATTTATAGGTTGTTTGAGCATTTACTTGAAAACCTGCTGCTACTACGAAGAATATTATTGCTAATAAATTTAATGTCTTTTTCATCTGTTAATTTTTAATTGTTTTTAAAAGTTAGACTTAACTATCCTGAATTTTTTAGGACATGTTTTATCGATTTAAATAATTATTTGAGTTTTAATTTTGCGCAAATATAGAAATTAATATTAATAACCAAGTTTTTTTAATATTTCATCACTTTTATCATATTTTTCATTCGTATATAAAAGTGAAGCACCACCAGCAGCATCAAAAACTACAGCATAATTCCCCTCAGTTGCTAATTGTTTAATTGCTTCATAAATATCTTCCTGTATCGGTTTAATCAATTCCTCTCTTTTTTTAAACAGCTCACCCTCAACACCAAAGTATTTCTTTTTTAAACTTTTTGCAGTTTTTTCCAGTTGAATAATTTCTTCTTCGCGTCTTTTTTTCATTTCATCAGATAATAGAACTTTTTCGTTCTGATATTCCTGATATTTTCTTTCTACAGTTTTGTAATGATCTTCAATTTCTTTTTGCCATTTTGAAGAGAATACATCCAATTTTGAAAGCGCATCTTTATATGCGGGAATTTTGCTTAAAATATACTCCGTATCAACATAAGCAAATCTTTGTGCAATACTAATGTTACTAATAAATAAAAGAGCGATAATTGAAACGACTAACTTCTTCATAACGTATATTTTTTAATTATTGTCTATATTCTTTGGTTTTTTAACATATTTTAAAACTGTTGACCTAAGATAAAATGAAACCTGGAACCACCTATTTCTGAACTATCCGGAATTTTATCAAACCCATAAGCCCAGTCAATACCAAGCAAACCAAGCATTGGCAGGAATACACGAACACCGACACCGCCAGAACGATGTAAGCCAAATGGATTATAATCTGAGAACCTGTTCCATGATCCACCGGATTCAAGAAAAGTTAAACCATAAATAGTTGCTGCTTGTGTAAGGGCAATGGGATATCTTAACTCAAAAACATATTTGTTATAAATATAGTCGCCACTTTGTGGTGACAAAGATCCATTTTCATAACCTCTTAATCCTACAATAGTTTTACCGTAACTCATGTATCCCATTCCGTCGCCTCCCAATACAAATGCCTCTGTTGGTGCCGGGCCAATATCTTCATTATAATAGTTAATAAAACCATATTCAGCTTTTGCATGAAATACAAGATCCCCAATTAACTGTGTAAACCATGTTGCTTTAAAATCCCATTTATAATATTCCAACCATTTGAATTTTTCGACAAGGTCCATGTTTGCATAATCTTTGCCATCCCATAAAGAAATAGGAAGTGTAAATTCCAGACCAAGGGAAAATGATGAACCCCTACGGGAATATAATGGTTGATCAACTGAGCTTCTTGAAAGTATATTGTTAAACGCAATTTGATTAAAATCACCATCGCTGATACCTCTAAATAGATATGGATAATCATTTAGTATATAATGACGGTAACTTAATTCGTTATAAAGGCTAAAATAATCATCAGGCCATTTTAATCTGCGGCCAAAACCAACTGAAGCACTTGTTATATTCATTTTTGAGCCTGACCCATCTGTCGGGTAATAACTACTTCCATATCCACCATATGCACTACCATATCCACTATAAGGATTATAAGCACCCCTGGATTGTATTGTATGCGAAACTGAGACTGAAAGCGAATTGGGCTTCTTTCCTCCCAACCAGGGTTCTATAAATGAGATACTATAGTTTTGATAATATTTACCATTGGTTTGTGCCCTGACGCTTAGTTTTTGGCCATCGCCAGTTGGTAAAGGTTGCCAGGCTTTTTTATCAAAAATATTTTTTGTTGAGAAATTATTAAAACTAAGGCCTAAAGTACCTACGATCATTCCTGCACCCCAACCACCGGATAGCTCAATCTGGTCATTGGCTTTTTCAACGAGAGCATATTCCAAGTCAACCGTTCCATCAGAAGGGTTAGGTTTTGGTGTGGGAACAATTTGTTCCGGATCAAAATGCCCAAGCTGTGCCAATTCCCTTACTGTTCTTATAATATCTGATTTCCTGAATAACTCACCAGGAAGAGTTCTGATTTCGCGTCTGATTACGTTATCGTTGGTACGGGTATTTCCCGTGATGGTTACATTTTTAATGGTTGCCTGTGGACCTTCAAAAATTCTCATTTCCAAATCAATGGAATCATTTTGAATATTCATTTCAACCGGTGTTACATTAAAAAATAAATAGCCATCGTCCATATAAAGATTACTTACGGCATCATCTTCAATAGATAGTCGTTCATCCAAAACAGATTGGTCGTAAATATCTCCTTTTTTAATCTTTAATTGTCTGGATAGTTGAGGAGCAGTAAATTTTTTATTCCCAACCCATGTAATATCCCTAAAGAAGTACTGATTGCCTTCTTCAATTTTTATAGCCAGCTTTAAAGTATTATCCGGGTTTTTTATTAAGGTATCCCCCAGAATTTTTGCATCACGGTAGCCCTTGCTATTTAGCTTGGTAATCAGGTTTTTTTTATCTTCTTCGTATTTATCAGGATTATATTTTGATGGTTTAAATAGACCATACCACCTTTTTTGTTTAGTTTCTTTAAGAAACTTTTTCAATTTGGCATCTTCAAAAACTGTGTTACCTTCAAAGTCGATTTCTGTAATTTTGACTTTCTCTTTTTTATCAATATTAACATATAAAATAACAGTATTCTGATATGTAGTATCATTTTTCTGGATAATATTAATATCAACATTGAAATAGCCCTTTTCAATGAAATAATCACTAATAATATTTTTAGTTCGGTTAATAATATTTTCAGTTACCTGGCCACCTCTTTTAAGATTAATCTTTTCTTCAAGGTCTTTAATCTGGGCATTCATAATACCTGATATCACCAATCTCGAAAGCCTGGGCCTTTCCTGCAAATAAATATCAAGGTATATTGTATCAGCTACAATTTTGGTATATGATATTTTAATATCTGAAAACAGTCCTTGTTTCCATAGTTTTTTCAATGAGTTTGTTATACCCTCACCCGGGATTTTTATTTTTTGACCTTCTTTAAGTCCCGATAACTGTACCAAGGCATTATGGTTCAAATACCTAACACCTGTTATGGAAATTCCACCAATATGATATTCTTTTGGGTTTGCATAATCAAACTTAACCTGGCCAAATAAATTATTTAAACTCAGTTGAATTAATGATATTACAAAAAAGTATTTTATAAGCTTCATATTTTAATTATTTCATATGTTTATTTTTTGATTATTTTCAATTGTCATATTGAAACTCAGTTAAAAATAATCATTCATTTGTATGTTAATGTATATTTTTAACATACATGTTTCTTAAATTTTTACCAAACGGAAAACTAACCCAATCTATTGTTAATCCAATAAGGCATTCTATAAATAAGAAATGAATTTTAAGGAACACCATGAGTTAATATTTTTGATAAAATAATTTTATCAATTAATTAAGCTGCGAAATTAAAATTTTTTTTAGTTTTTTTGTTGTACTTGGTCACTTGTTTTTCCAAATCTTCTTTCTCTTTGCTGAAAATTCACAATTGCATCCAAAAAATCCTGTTTTCTGAAATCAGGCCAAAGTTTTTGTGAGAAAAAAAGTTCGGCGTAGGCAAGTTGCCATAGTAGGAAGTTGCTTATTCTGTATTCGCCGCTGGTTCTGATCATTAGCTCAGGGTGTGGTATATTTTTTGTACAAAGGTTTTGATCAAAAACGGTTTCGTTAATATCCTCAATTTTTAGTTTTTCTTCTTTTGCCTGGCTTGCTATTTTTTTTACGGCTTCAAGGATTTCCCATTTTGAACTATAACTTAAAGCCAAAATAAGCGTTAAACCTGTATTTTTACTTGTGGCATCAATAGCTTCGTTTAATTTTTTTCTGACATTATCAGGCAATATCTTATGATCTCCAATGGCAAGAAGCTTAACATTATTTTTAATGAGCTCTTTGGTTTCAGAATTTATTGAAGAAACTAAAAGCGCCATAAGTGCATTAACCTCCATTTTAGGCCTGTTCCAGTTTTCTGTAGAAAATGCGTATAGAGTAAGGTATTCAAGGCCTATTTCTCCTGAAGTCCTGACAATTTCTTTAACTGTTTTTGCACCCTGTTTATGGCCAAATACTCTGTTTTTACCATGTTGTTTAGCCCACCTTCCATTGCCATCCATTATAATCGCAATATGCTTAGGTAGTTTATTTTTATCAATTTGCTCCTTTAGTGCCATTTTATATAGTTAAGAAATTATTTTGATAGTTTCCCGTAGGCAGGGCACGAAGTACTCCCAAGTGCAAATTTATAAGTAAAAGTGATTCCGGCAAAAGAATACCAATCTTTACTGTTGTCATAAGAGCGTTGTTTGACAGTATAACTTCCTGAAGAGCCATATTCATCAGGGAGGAGTTGATCAATATAATCGGTAAAAGTTTTTCGATAAGTCCATTCAGCAGCAATTACTATTCTTTTATTAACACCATATTTAAATCCCAGGCCAAAAGGAATTACAGGATGTATTGGGAAATTTGAAGGTGATTGCATAAAT
Source organism: Bacteroidota bacterium (assembly GCA_039714415.1). Classification (GTDB taxonomy): domain Bacteria; phylum Bacteroidota; class Bacteroidia; order Bacteroidales; family NBLH01; genus NBLH01. The sequence continues at coordinate 6,005 of JBDLJL010000019.1, read as the reverse complement.
AAAACACCTATTCCTGCTGTCACGTAAAGTGAATAATACTCCTTCTTGCTGGCAGCATTAAATGGCAGAAAATTGAATTCGATCATTGGTGAAAGATCAGTAATTCTTGTTGAGAAACTATGTGCTCGATGTTTTTGATATGTATTATCCGATTTAGAATCATCACCACGTACTGTGGTATATGTACCCGTTAGCTTAAGTGCATAACGTGAATTAATGTCATATCTATATAATAAGCCAAAGGCAGGTAATGGCATATAAAAAAGTTTGCTATTATTTAAATCACCCATATAATATGCCGTACCAATAAAAGCACCAATTTCATGTCTTTTTGGTTGGGCTAAAATATTTATTTGCCATAATGTAAATAAGAGAATGATTATCTTTTTTAATATTTTATGCATAAATAATCCACTATTTGTAAGATGAAACGGTTGCATCAATTATGTATTAAAATTTTGGTAGTCCGGTTGTATTTTTTGTTAGTTTATATGTTAAGGTAATAACTGTCATAATATAAGCATCGTTGTAATCTGGTCCGCCTCTACGAGGGGTGTCCGATTCATATGGTGGAAGAGGGTTGCCATTAATATCAATATGTCTGTCAGCCAATTCACCTGCAATAGGCCCATAATTATCTATTATTAAATTATTATCAAAATATTTATCATGAGCATCATCCATATAGTCCGATGTGGTATAGGTGTTGGATATTTCAAGACCTATTGCCAAATAACGTGTAAGACTGTACTTAGCACCTAAACCTAAAGGCCAGCCAATGGCAATTTTACTATAAAGCGCCGGATTGTTGCCAATGCCTTGTCCTTCAGTACCTAATGGTTGTAAGGCATATTTAACTCCATCGTATTCAGCTTTTGGATTAAAATAAGTTACAGCAACTCCGGTAAATGCATAGGCACTAAAATTTCGAATACTCCTTAAACTTGAGAACGAGTAACGTGGATTTGATTTTTCTTTTACAAAATAATATTCTCCGTGCAAGCTGAATTGCCATATATTTGATGTAAAGCTAAGATTACGCATCCTTCTTCCTTCTGATTTTGATGTTTCGTCTGAAGCTGCAATTATACCCCATGATATACCTGCTTTAGCTGCTACTTCCTCAATAATTCGATAACGAAATTTGGCACTTAAAACGGGTCTTGTTTTTACAAAATTGATATCCCTTACACCAAAAAAGTGAGCCGCATCTTTAGCGCCACCTCCCAAATCCCCAAGAAAATGCGTAATACCTGCATCAGCAACCAAAGTATAACGTTCTGCTTTCCATCTTTGGGCATTTACTAGAAAATGAGTGAAACCCAATAAGAATATTAAGAAAAAAAATCTTTTCATGCCAATATGTTTATATTAAGTCCTGATTAAAACTAGGCTAAATTAAGATTGATAAATTGATAAACAAAATTTATTGATGAAATGCAAAAATTTTGCCATCCAATATTGCTACATATGTTTTAAAAAATTAGTTTTAGTGTTTCTATCCTGAATAATTAATCCGGCAATGTTTAGTGTTTTATTTTGTACTATATACGTTAGTATTTGGATTTTGTTATTTACAAAAATACTTTTTTTACGAATTGTGTAATTTATTTGATTAGATTAGTTTCTTTTGTCAAGTCCCCACATTAGTTTTTCTCTTAGGGTACTGTAAAATGTTCGATCGTCATGTTTAAGCATTTTAATTTTAAACTTGGATTTTTTAATTTTTAGTTCAACAGAAGTTGAAAAAACTTTATGCCTGTGATCCAATGAAACAAGATAGTTTTGATCTCTACCTTCAATCTTTAGCGTAAGATTATGATGATTTGGAATAACAATAGGCCGAATTGTTAAATTATGGGGCGCCAAAGGTGTAATTATGTAATTCTTGGCATTTGGAGCAACAATTGGTCCACCTGCACTTAATGAGTATGCTGTTGATCCTGTTGGGGTAGCTATAATTAAACCATCAGCCCAATAGGTGTTTAAAAACTGGCCATTTAAATACACATGAATTGTAATCATTGAGCTTGAATCTGTTTTCTGGACAGTGATTTCATTAAGGGCAAAATTGTCATTTTTAAAAAGATTATCAGGAGTATCAAGTTGGATTAACTCCCTTTCTTCAAAGGAATAACTTTTGTTCAAAATCTTATTAAGAGCTATCTCCATTTCGTTTTTTGAAATATTTGCCAAAAAACCCAGTCGCCCACTGTTAATTCCTGCAATAGGAATTCCTTTGTCCTTTACAAAAGTAACACTTTCAAGAAAAGTTCCGTCACCACCAATGCTTAAAAGAATATCATGATTATTTTTGAAATCCTTATGATCAGAGAAAAAAGTTAAACTATCCTTTTTTAATGATAATCTTTTGTTAATAAAATGAAAAAAAGGTTCATATATACTTACATTAGCTTTAGCTTTTTCCAAAACTTCAAACAACCTGATAATACACTTATCAAAATCAGGGTTAAATTTTTTACCATAAATTGCAATATTCATACACTTAGTATTTTGTCATTGGTTTTGATTTCGCTTTGCTGTCATTAATTGTCATTTAATTATAACATTTAGGTAATGACTACTAAAAACTATTAATAACCATTGATTAACAAAAGCATTTAAACATAATTTGTATTTAAACTTTTTTGTATCAAGCATTAGATAAATTACATTAAAACATTAAATAGGTGCCATGAAATGAACAAACATTCCGGTCTCACCGGTTTTCATTACTGAATATTCTAATCTAAAAACTCTATCATAATAGGTTGCAAGGTCAATGCCAATTCCCCCACTATATTGCAGATTGTTCGAGAAATTATTCATATAATTTATATGGTGATATTTATCATTTACATATGCAATATCAAAATGGGCATTCAAATATATTGCAAAATGTATTTTCCTGAATTTTTTTATTGGTATAAAATCAAAATGTACAATATTTGCAGGTAATAAATTATACTTGAGGTTATTTTTTATTAAGAAATAATCCTGTCCATCAATAACATAATATTCATACCCTCTTATGTAGTCCTTGTAACCTAAACCTTTTTTTAAATAATATACTTCATAGTCATTAAAAGATTTTTTAACACTGATTGAATTTGCACCATAAAATTTCCCCGCTATTTGGTAGTACTTTTTGTATATAGAATAAATTGAAAAAATATTTAGACCATTAGATTCTTTAAGACCCAAGCCCTGTTGCATAAGTTCTGTTTTCAACCAACTTCCCCGGGTTGGATACCCACTATTATTCCTGTTATCATGAGTAAAACGATAGCTTAGTTCCAAATAAGATAATCTACTTTGTGCTTCACCAAAATAGTCATTATTCAATGAAACTAAACTGTCATCAGCTATTTGTTCACGGTAAGCAATACTTAACCTGTGTTTATTATTAAAACCCGGACGATATGTATAATAAATTTCTAGTTCTTTTCCTTCCAGGGCGTTTTTATCAGAACTTGTAAATGTTTGTATTTTATTTTGATAAGTACGATAAAATGCTTGTTTCTGGTAAAATATGCTGGTATAAATTCCAAGGTAATGTTGTTGTTTTTTATCAAGAAATATATTGCTGTAGTTTAACCAAAATTCACGGGTAAACCCCAAAGAAACTCCAAGTTTAAAAATATGGTTTAGGCCTAATACATTATATTGTTTTATAGAAAAACGATAATCCAGTTTGCTTAAATCCTTAGTTTTCCACCAGGAATTAAAGTTTCTTTCATTATTAATAATTGCGATCTCAGGCCATGTAAACCATCGTTCTTCAACTATAATATAAATATCCACTAACTTATCAGTTAAATAAACTTTTTCAATAGTTACATAATTAAATAATGGAAGTTTAAGAAGGTTTGTTTCACTTATCTTCAGATTGTTATCAAGTGAGTAATTATCGTAAACCGAACCCTTTTCAATCGCAAGTTCTCTTAAAATAATTTTTTCTTTTGTACGGTCATTGCCGCTTATCAGAATGTTGTTTACGGTAATTTCCTTTAATGAATCACTATTATTTAAGAATTCATACTGGTTATTTGATGCAGAAGCATAAATATTCTCATTACTGATAAAAAAGCAGACCAATAAAATGAAATATAGACTATATTTAATATGTGATAACAATTTTATAACGAATGTATTTTAAAATATGTGTAGTATAGATAACGTAAATATTCAGAAATAAATATTTTAGATATCAAGATAATTCATAAATGAATCAAACCTTTCTTTATATAAAAGTTCTACTTTTTCATCTTCAAGGAAAGAAGCTTTGATTGCGTATTTATATCTCTCAAATGATTGTATTACACCTCCTAAATTGGGAGTATTAAGTTTAAGGGTTAAATCTATTTTTGTAGAATCTTTATGACTAGATATATATAAACTAAGAATTTTTATATCATTTCCTTCAACAATTTGTGTAATTTCAGATAAAGAATAGTCATGGATGTTCATTTCAAGTACAATAATTCCACCTGGTTCTGATACTGCGGTAATTTCAGAAAAAGTATTTACCAGATCATGAAGTGTTATGCTGCCAATATACTTTTTGTCCTCATTTAGAACAGGAACTACTGTTAAATTTAATCTTGAAACTAGGTCAATTACTTCATAAACATGTTGATCTGCATAAACATACGGTCTTATTAAAGAAAGGGGATGAGTCCCAATTACCTGTTCTGCTTCATTTAAATCATAAATATCAGTATCAGAAATAAGACCTAAAAAATCTTCACTGTTTACTACAGGCAGATGGGAAACTCTGAATATTTCCATCCAGTTAAGTGCTTTAATACCCGTTTCCGAAGTATTAATAATTGGTATTATATCTGAAATTAAATCTTTTGCTAACATTATTCTAAAACTTGGAAAAATACGTTAATTTTGTCTGAAAATGGATGACCGAGGTTAATTAAAAATTAATACAAATTTACAAAGTATAGAAGATAATACAAACCTAATGAAATATCTATTATGGTTTTTTAAGGCAAGGGAACATAGTTTTTGGGTGAAGTTGCTGTAAACTTGAATGTTAATAACTGTTGATGTTCTACCTGGGAATAAAAATAATTTAAAACAGATAAATTAATTATAACTATCAAAAATGACTAGATTAAGTGTCAATATAAATAAGATTGCTACAATACGAAATGCCAGGGGAGGAAATGTTCCTGATGTATTAAAAGTTGCAGTTGATTGCGAACGGTTTGGTGCACAAGGAATAACTGTTCATCCACGCCCAGATGAACGACATATCAGATATCAGGACGTTATTGATTTAAAACCAAGGTTGCAAACAGAGTTTAATATTGAAGGTTATCCCAATAAGAAATTTATTGACCTGGTACTCTCTGTTAAACCAGAGCAAGTCACACTTGTTCCGGATCCACCGGGTGTTTTAACTTCAAATGCAGGATGGGATACAGTGAAACACCAGTCATTTTTAAAAGAAATAATACTGGATTTTAAGAATGCCGGGATAAGAACTTCCATTTTTGTAGATACAAATCCAATAAATGTAACCCATGCAGCAGGAACAGGCACTAATAGGGTAGAGTTATATACTGAGCCCTATGCAGCGAATTTCCATAAAGACAAAAATGCTGCTGTTAAGTCATTTGTGGAAGCTGGCAGAATTGCAGTGGAAAATGGATTGGAATTTAATGCAGGACACGATCTTGATTTGGACAATTTGAAATTTTTTCAACAAAATGTAAAAAACCTCTCTGAAGTATCAATCGGACATGCGTTGATTTCAGATGCTTTGTACTTTGGTCTTGAAAACACAATACAGATGTATTTGAGGGAATTAAAGTAGCTAATTTGTTTCTATCCTCAAAGTCAGCGCTTTAGGTCTTTTTTTAGATTTTTTACTATTTTGAAACGAGAACAGTCTTTAGTTCTCAGTAGGCAGACTTTGTTGAGCTACTGCCTACTTTGGGCTGTCAACCTCTACAAATCTTAAAATATGTTCCATATTCCAAAGATCC
>JBDLJL010000018.1:0-45718 GCA_039714415.1 Bacteroidota bacterium | reverse complement strand
TAACCAAATAATATTTGACATGAAAAAACTTTTATCAATCTTTGGAATCTTACTAATCTTAGTTACTAACAGCAATGCCCAAGTCTCAGAATCAGGGGATTTTTTAGCCTATATAGATGCTAAAATTGCAACATTCCCGGGAGTTGGAACAGACGAATTTGTTGAACCCACGGTTAATCAAACCAACACCTGGAACGATGCGGTTACACAAATATTAAATGAACAGTATGTCCAGGCGCATAGCACCTTAAGCGGTATAGAGTACCGTTTAACAGAATATACCGATAATGTAAGCGGTTCTGTTTTCTATATAGCAGAAAAGGAATCTTCATCATCCAACCATTGGGGAATTTATGTTTTTAACCCTGCTTCTTTACGAACTTCTTTAGTTATTCAATCACCACACCCCAAATACGATCTGCATACAGGGGCGCAAGGCGCTTATCTGTTTAGGGAATTAGGGGCATTTGCTTTCTTAATGAGCGGTACACACAGGTGCAACAGCCCAACCCTTTCAACCTGTAGTGGAACAACAGGGGCTTGTGGGAGCACCGGGCCATATAAAATATCTGATGAGCCCCATAATACAAATACTATTTATCAATCCGCTACGGAAAACGTATTCAATACTATACCCAATTCTGTTTTCATACAATTACATGGTTTCACAAAAGAAGGTAGCGACCCATATCTTATAATGAGCAATGGCACTCAAATTCCACCACAGCCTATTGACTTTCTTTCCGAAATTCGTGACGAACTATACGCCGAGGATAATGTGCTCACGTTTAAAATTGCCCACCTTGATGATTGGACAAGACTAATAGCAACAACCAATGTGCAAGGCCGGATGATTAATTCAGCACCTAACCCATGTCTTGATTATTCGCCTGGCAATAATGGCCGGTTTATACATATAGAACAAGAAAGGACAAGATTAAGAGATGATATTGAGGATTGGGACAAAGTAAAAAATGCTTTTTCAAGGGTATTCCCTGTTGACGGCGGAACTAATACTGTTGTAACATTCAAATCAATGAATTCATCAGTTAATGAAACTGTCGGAACTATTAATATTGAGTTTGACATAACAAACCCCGGCAGTACCCAGGCCACTACTGTTGATGTTGCCCTGACTACAGGAAGCGCAGCTGATATAAGCAATTATACTACACAAACAGTTACTTTCCCTGCCGGCAGCAGTGCAACACAAACAATTACATTAACAATTACGGATGATTCCGAAGACGAAGGGGATGAAGCTTTGATTTTCACGCTTCAAAATGTAGCAGGTGGAGATGCCGCAGCGATTGGCACAGCCTCTGCACATGCATTAACCATTATTGATGATGATGCACCTGTGTTTGATTTGGTAGTGAACGAATATATGCCATGGCCTGCCGGTTCCGATGCTGATGCCGATGGTGCAACAATTTTTGATTCCAATGGAGATGGCACTTATAGTTATAATTATGATGAGTATATTGAACTGGTAAATAATGCGCCAAATCCGATTGATTTATCAGGTTGGAAAATAAATGATGGAATTGACAGGCATATTTTTCCTGCGAACACTATTGTGCCTGCGGGTGGTGCCATTATCGTTTTCGGCGGAGCTACGCCTACCGGAACATTTGGCAATAGTATTGTTCAAACTGCAAGTGAATCAACTTCCATGGGACTGTTTAATACAGGAGACAATTTAGATGTAATAGATAATACTGATGCAATAAGGCTTAGTTTTTCTTATGGACAGTCTTCCAGACCGGTTGCTTTTGCAAGGGTGCCTGACATTACAGGTGATTTTACTACCCATCCGCCAACATCGGCTTATACCAATGAAGACGGGTCTGATGCATGGGCGTCACCGGGCTTGAAAATTGACGGTTCTTTTTTTGGTGTTGCACAGGACACTAAAGTGCAATTTAAAAATACAGATATGACCGTTGATGAAGCTGCCGGAAATGTTAACCTAAACGTTTCTATAAGCAACCCAAGCAGTTCACAGGCGACAACAGTGGATATAGTATTAACCGTTGGTGATGCATCAGATGTCAACAATTATACTACACAGACAGTTACATTCCCTGCGGGCAACTCTGCTGATCAGGAAGTACAGGTTACAGTAACTGACGATTTGTTTGCTGAATCAAATGAAACTCTAAGCTTTACACTTCAGAATGTTGATGGTGGAACAAATGTGACGATTGGCTCACCAAGCAATTTTGATCTCACTATAACGGATAATGACTTCCCTCCCATTGCTAATTTCACTTCGGACGTAACCAATGTTGCGGAAAACGGAACTGTTAATTTCAATGATTTATCAACAAATAATCCTGATAACTGGAGTTGGAGTTTTCCGGGAGGCACGCCATCATCAAGCACGAGCCAAAACCCACAGGTTGTTTATAATACAGTTGGGACATATGATGTAACCCTAACTGTTTCAAATGCCAATGGAGAAGATGAAGAAATAAAAGGTGGATACATAACAGTAATAGATCCAAATGCCTGCTCAACACTTAATCTTGAAGATTTTGAAGCAGGTTGGGGTATTTGGAATGACGGGGGCGGAGATGCAAGTAGAAGTAACAAGTATGCAGCATATGCCAATTCCGGAATCTACACAGTTCGTTTAACAGATAACACAAATGGCTCAGTTATGACAACCGACAACCTTGATTTATCTTCATATTCATCTGTAGATATTTCTTTTTCATACATTACCAATTCTATGGACGACAATAATGAAGATTTCTGGTTGCAAATATCAACTGATGGGGGTAGTACTTTTACTACTTTTGAGGAATGGAACTTAAATGACGAATTTGTAAATAATCAGAGATATAATGAAACAGTAAACATTACAGGAATTTCATTTACCGGCAATACACAATTCAGGTTTCGTTGCGATGCGTCAGGAAATGACGATGAAGTCTATATTGATGATATTGAGATTAAAGCTTGTGGTATTTCGGCACTTTCAATGAAAAGTACTACAATAGGGCCAAAGACAAAAACGGAAGAAATGTTGCAGGAATATCCGGATATGCAACCGATAAATTTATATCCCAATCCGGCTAATGATAAGGTAACCCTTGACCTGAGCCAGATAACTGATCAAAAAGCTGACATTTATATTCTGAACCTGCAAGGTAAGGTAATGAAAAAGCATTGTGCAGAAAGTGTTAGCGGTTTGGTTTCAATTGACCTGAGCGAGCTCAACAATGGTATGTATATGGTAGTTGTTAAGTCGGAAAATCAAGTAAAAAGCATTAATAAATTAATTATTAATAAGTAAATTTTGATTGATACTTAATAACCAAAGTTGGAAATAATACTCGACTATAGTTTTTAACCCGGAGCTATTGATATTCATTAATAAGCTCCGGGTTTTGTTATGTTAATGGGCGGATGATTTTTAACACCAAGACTGTGAAATTCACATGTTACAGGGTGATTTTCCAAAGACTTAAGAGCTGTAACCAAACAAGTGTTTCAAATTAGAGATTGCAAATTGCACAAAGCTATTTTCCCGAATTATACACATGGAAATAAGGTAATAAGGTTGCATCGGATAATTGAAACAACATTTCTACTAATGTTGAAACTAAACATAAGGTTAATAATAAAAAACATCAAAATATCATAACCTTATCTGTGATAAAATAGGGCAAACGCATGAAGAAGTTATTCTTAATAAAATATTTTTAATTTGCAAAAAGCAATAATTAAATTGGTTAATTGTCAGAATATCTGCTTATTGATTTGCTTAACTTTAATGAAAAATAAAATTACAACAAATTAATGCCACAGATTACTTGCGTGAGGGCTAAAGCCGTTCACAGATTAAAAAATAATTAAAATTATTTTAACAAAAAAACAAGCGTAGCTTGTTTAAAAATCTGTGAATCTGTGGCAATTAATACTATTGGTAGCAATCATAATTATTGTTGCTTTTTTTCATGCGTTTGCCCTGTATTGGTAGCTGTTCGGCAATCTCCTTACTACGTAAACCTCTTGCAATTAAATTTAATACCTGTTTTTTCCTCACCAATTTCCTCAACAACTTTTATTGTTTTAGTATCATTTCGGAGGAGATTAATAAAAACATTTGAGTCACAAACTATTTGTTTTGATATTATTTTCTTTGCCATAAACTCTCCCTGAATTCCTTAATATCATTAATGTTTTTATCGCTCCAAAGACCATAATAGTTTGTCGTTTTTCCTTTTTTTTGAGGAGCAGACATTAAACCTTTATCAGGGGATTAGCTTTCATCTATACCACTATCTTCTTTCTTAACATCAATTACATCAACTAAACCAAAAGACAAGAATGCCTCAAATTGTTCAGGATTGCCAGTGCTTATATTAATCGTATAATTCATTTTCTAATGTTTTATAAATATATTGAAAACACTAAACATTCGAATAGCAGTGTTTGGGCAAAAATGTACAGCCAACAATCATATAAAATATGGTCTGGCTTTAGTTTTGAAACAATTTGCATAAAACATATTGATCAAATAAAGGAAGGCTTAAAAATTTCAGGAATCAATGCTGTACATGGAAGTTGGATTCAAAGAAACACTCAAAATAATGCACAGATTGATTTATTGATAGATCGTGACGATAATGTGATTAATTTGTGTGAAATAAAATTTTATAATACTGAGTATACAATTGATAAAAAGTATGCAGTAGAAATAGCAAAAAAACTTAATGCTTTTACCAGCTCAACTAAAACAAAAAAAAGTGTATTTGTTACTCTCATTACAACTTATAGCTTGGTGCCTAACCAATACAGCAGGCAATATGTTCAAAATGAGCTTACGATGGATCAATTGTTTGTTGACGTATAAGTAGCCAAAACAATACAAAAAAACAAACTTTTGGCTGAATATAGAAAAGGAAAAGGTTCTTGAGTTAAAAGCCGACCTGGTTTTGTAGACATAAAATCTACGGATAAATTGATTGCAAGGCTTTAAAAACATTTAAGTAAATTGTGCTACACCTGTCGCTCAATTTCAATATCTATCATTCCTTGTTCATTATTCTAATGACCATGACCAATAAAACAATTTAGCAATCCGCCAGCGGTCAAGTTATTCTCAGTAAATTTCCACATACTTGTGATTTGTTTTTACAGATTGATCGTTTTTGTGAGCTCAGAAATAAGGATTACCGTTCTTGTTTTTATTGCATTAAAATAAAACTTCAGCTTTGGGTTAAAAGCTTGTAATATTTTAAGACTTTATCACTATTGCCAAAGATAAGCTCAATTAGTTTGTCGACCAACTCATTGTTGCGTTCACTAATTGTACAGCTCACTATCTTGGGCATAAAAAAGGGCCGACAAAATTTGCCAACCCAGTAAAATCCACTTTGTAAAAACTAATCTAATATTAATAACCAATAGCTTTTCCGCCTCTTCTAATATCGGCTGAGCCATAATATTTACCTGTTTTTTGATCAATTAAAATCATTTGTACCCCACCAAAAAACAAATCGGCCCCTTGATACACCCTTACCGGATGTCCCATTTCTTTCAATTCTTCAATAACTTTTTTGTCTATTCCTGATTCTAAATGTAAATAATCAACGAACCTTTGGGTGTAAAACCTTGGCGCACGGTTTGCTTCTTCTACATTCATTTCATAATCAAGTACATTAACAATTACCTGTAAAACTGTTGATATTATCCTACTTCCGCCCGGTGAGCCAATTACCAGGTATGGTTTATTATCTTTTAATATTATTGTAGGCGTTATTGTACTCCTGGGAAATTTATTATTTTCTATTTTGTTTGGGCTTTTCTTTAAACTTGAAAAATTGGTCATTGCACAATTAAATAAAACACCGTTTATAGTTTGTGCCGAACCAAAAAAAGTACCTAAAGTCTGGGTTAAAGAAACAGCATTTCCGTCTTTATCGACTACGTTCAAATGTGTAGTACTACCTTTATCTTCAACATCTTTAGTTTCATCAGAACCTGAATGCTTTTTTGAGCCTGATTTTTTCTTTTCTATATTTTCATATTTATATGGCATTCCCTTTTCAGTATCTCTATACCGTTTAGGTTCAGGCTTTAGCTGATTTATTGCATTAAATCTTTCTTTGGCATAAGCTTTTGATGTAAGCCCGTTAACAGGAACCTTGAAAAATTCAGGATCTGCCATAAAATAATTCCGGTCAGTATATATTTTCCTGAAAGTTTCAGCCATAATATGTAATGTTTTGGAATTTTCTGAATAATGCCCCATTTTTTTTAAATCAACATTTTCCAAAATATTCAACCCTTCAACTAAAGATATCCCTGACTGGGGTATACCCGAACTTAATACTTCATAACCCCTGTAAGACCCATGCATTGGCGAACTTATGGTAGCTTTATAGCGCTTTAAATCATTTAAAGACAGATACCCTCCACGTTTTTGTATTTCTTCAGCAATAGATTCTGCAACTTTGCCTTTATAAAATCCTTTTGCACCTTTTTTACTAATTTCTTTAAGGGTTTTTGCCAAATCTTTTTGCACTAATAAATCACCTTCCATTTTTGGAAAGCCGTCATCCATAAATACCGAAACAGTAACAGAATCACTCATTATCGCTTCAGCCCTGTCAAGAATAAGAGACGCTAAAGTAGCATCAATTTTAAATCCTTTTTCCGCATAATGTATTGCAGGTTCAAGAATTGTTGATAAAGGTAGAGAACCAAATTTTTTATGCGCCAGGGTAAGCCCTGCAACAGTTCCGGGAACGCATATAGATTCTGCTGTATGCCTTTGTTTTTTAGAATTAAAATTGACAGGTGCATTCCCTGGTGATTTTGCATAATAGTTTATATAAAATGATTTCTTTTTATCTTTTAGATATATAACCATACTCCCCCCACCTCCTATTCCGGAACCATCAGGCTCAACAACCCCAATAGCAAACGCCGCGGCAACAGCAGCATCAACTGCATTTCCGCCTTTTTGCAACATGTCAATTGCTGCCTGTGAAGCTAATGGGTGAGCTGATGCAGCCATCCCATTACTTCCACTTGTCAGTTTATACGTTTGTGCAGTTAAAACAAACGGAATAACCAAAAGAAGTGCGATTATTAAATTAAATTTCAGTTTTTTCATACTCTGTCTATTTCAGTATTAAAAAAAAGCGTCAAAATATTTTGACGCTTTTACGCAACAATTATTTAAAAAGTTTCCCCATTGGTACAGCTGCATTACTAATCCTTTCAACCAGTTCAATTGAAATATTTTTAGTCTTTGCTATTTTTGTAAAGAAACTATCCTGGTTACCTTGTTTCACAACAATCATACTTTTACTGCTTTCTGCACTTAGTTTACAAAACCCATCAGACTGTCCCCCGCGTCTAGCTAATCCCCCAATATGCATCATAACAATAGGGATATTTAATGAATTAGCTTTTTTTATCAGGGCTTTAACCCTATTCATTTCATCTTCCTGGCTAATCCCTGCCGCACCAAGTCCTTTTGAACTAAATCCGGGAACTATAATAAGGGTTTTTACACCAGAAAGGTCAGCATCCTTTGCCATTAATTTCGTTTCAGCGTTTAATCCCTGTTTTTTAGCCAAAAGCTTTGCTAACTTAACATCTGCACTTTGCCCGGCTGATGTTATTAAAATAGGTTCTTTAAATTTTGCTTGTGAAAATACAGTAAATGATATACTTAATAGTAATACGATGCTTAAAATGTTCTTTTTCATAGTTTTTAGTTTAAATATTTACCAATTTTGTTTGTCATTAATTCTTCATAAGAAGGCAGCCCTGATAGTTCAATCGTGTTATCCGGATTTAGTTCGTTATACGAACTAAGTATTGCCTTAAAACCCGTAACATGCCTGCCTACTCTGTGCTCCAACTGTTCACCTTCATCCCTGACATCAATTCTCAGTGCCCCGGTTTTTTTTGCAGCAATATAATTTGGGCTATACCCGCTCATCATTAATTCAATATTTGTTTTCCCACGTAACCTTCCCTGGATAGGGCTACTTGTCTCCATTAAAAATGGCAGGACATCTGTATTGTCGCCCCATTCCCGGTGACTTAAACCATGAAAATTTTGGGGTGACAGTTCGGGTGCATATTTTTCATTTTCAAGTTCGAATTCAAGCTCAAGAATTGCCCCCATTGCTATTTCTTCACTTTTTTCATGATATACAATAGCGTTTATGATTGGAATCTCAGGTGCAGCTTCATGTAAATCAAAAGCAATATCTACCTTTTCTTTTTTGAGCAATTGCACTATGGCATAAGCAACTTTTTCAGTATGCGAGCCATTAGGCCTTCCCGGGAAACAACGATTAAGGTTCCTTGAATCCATACCAGAATATTGTTGTCCTGACGGGTATTGTGAATACACCAATGGGTCTGGCCATTGATCTAAAGGGTTTGTGCCACGCGAACCAAAACGAAATTCCCGAATCCCTTTGTCTGTTTTTATCTCAAATGATGAAGGATAAGCTTCCATAGGATCGTTACAGGTAAAGGCACTATTGTTTAGCCTTGGGACAACAATTACCCTGCCTTTATCTACTTTTATGTTTTCAAGAATAACAACTGCTGCCATATAACCTGCCGGTTCGTTTGGGTGTGTCCCACCCCCTAAGAACACTGTTGCACCTTCTTTTCCACTATCAAAAATGTATACTTTGGTATCACCTCTGGTATTTTTAATCCCTTCAAAATAATCGCTTAATTGACCAAGCTTTGTAATGTTTTTACCGGGAAAAAGTTGTTCTTCGTTATGCATTTCCTTAAACCCTATAGAAGCAATGATGCCTACAGTAAAAGTTATTGAAAGTATTATAATTTTCACATATACCTGTTTCATTATGAACTATTTAATTTGTAATATCCTTAGAACAAAAATTAATAATACGAAAGCCAATGCAATTTGCATTTTCCATTTTTTTTCATGGAAGAATTCTATAAAAACTATAGACGTAGTATAAATCAAAATAACAGTATAAATAATATATAATAACATATTAACCTATTTTATAAAAATATTTTAGATAACTCATCTGCAAAAATTAATACCATAATTCCCACAAACATAGAAAAGATAATTGGAACAATACTTTGCTTCAATATTTTGAAATGGTTCTTTTCGTCCACTGTCTGTGCAGCATATGCACATAATAGACTTGGTGGGGGCATTAAATCTCCCAGGGCAGCCATTAAAACAAGTGATGCTGTAACAATTAATACACTTTTGCCTATAAAGACATAGACCAATGGAACACCAATAACACTGGCTGATGCATAAGCAGACCCCATAAAAGGCATAATAGTCGCAGCCAAATATTTTATAGCATCAGGCAATTGAAGTGCCGAAACAGCCAAATACCCCCTGACACCGGTTAATGTAAGTATTTGAAGGAACATTCCGACCCCAACAAGGATAATGATAACAGGCATAGCCATTCGTATGGCATTTCTTGATACATTTATTATTTTAATTCCAGGTGTTATTATTATCCCCATGATTGCACCAATAGTGAAAATAAGTGGTACACCCAAGTGAGGAATATAATCATGGAACATAATTTCACTTACCATATAAAGAATTACAAATATTAATGGAAGAAACAATTTAAAACCCTGATTTGAGGTTTTTATAGTTTCCAATTTTTGCAAAACCTCTTCAATATTAAACTTTTTAACAAACTTTATCCTAAAATATATTGCAGTAAATAATGCCGGTGGAATTGAAACTAATAATAAAGGAACCGTAAAACCAATATAGGGCATATCTACACCACCACCAATAATCATAACAGGGATACTAATTGGTGGTGCGACTTCGCCAAATACTGCAGCCATAGCAATGAGTGAACCAGCTGCAAGTCTTGGCATCCCAATAGCCAGCAACACAGGTGCTACGAGCATTCCTGTTGTTAGGACACAAGTGGACGACAAACCTGTAAGCATTCCGGGAAACATTACAAAAAGGACAATTATAATCATTAAAAGGGTTGGTGATTTATGAAAAGTTTTAATAATCCAAAGACTTATAAGGGCAAGAACTCCACTAGCCTCCATCATTTTCATGAAAATCATTGCCGTTGCAATTATCAATATTGCTTCAAGAAAACCAAATCCACCTTCGACTAAAGTTTTTACAGGAATCCCATGGCCGTCAATTAGAGCACCAACTATCGCGGCCAATATTAATGATACTCCCGAAGGCATTTTTATAACAAAAACACTTAATGCAAATGTTGCCAGCATTGCAATCAATATGATTAATTCAAAACTCATAATCTTACAAGAATTTTATTCGAATTATTTAATTTAATGACAAATCACTCCCAAAGAGGATAATTATATTTATCCCAAAAATGAATTTATATTGTCTGTCAGGGAAAATATAGCTTTTTTGCACAACTAACGGCATACACCATTAGTTGCACAAAGAATAAGTTTTAATGAGTAAATGCAATACCTGTAAGTTTAGTATTGTCTATATATATTGAATGCAGTAATTCACCTGTTGGCGATATTTTTAACAGATAATCATGTTCATAAGAGCTATTTGTCATCCAGAAGTTAGTTCCGTCCCAAGTCATTCCTGTAGGGAATATGCGGTCTGCAGTAACACTCGCCGGTACAGGGATAACAAATTCTTCTGTCCAAGTTTTACTTGTAAAATCATAAGAGTATACTTTATCTTCTTGTTTATCATTTGCATATAACACTTCACCAACAAATACAATTCCTCTTATATCATTACCATCAACGGGACCAGACACAGAATCCACTTTACTACCATCGGTTTTATCTATTTTATAAATTTTACTTTTATTAGTTTCATACGCATCGTTATTTGCAACCCACATATTTCCATCTGCATCAAAAGCAACTTCCCTGACAGTTCCAGTTTGTTCTGGTGTTGCAATGAAAGAAGTACTCATTGACCAATCTGCCGGGTTTAGTTGATAAATTTCATCGCTTGTACCCCCGGAAGAAAGCCACAAATCACTTCCATAAAATTCTATACCTTGTAAACTTGCAACATCACCAACAGTAGGTGTCCATGTTTCAATAATGCTTTCATCTGAAATTCTCATTTTTGTAATTGTCCCTGCCTCATTATCGCAATAATAAATAAAACCGTCAGCATCTAAATCAGCAGTAATTTCAAACAAAGCTGTTCCAGTAGCTGTTTGGCCATCAGTATTTGTTACTATAACATCACATGTACCAGGTGTGGCAGTTGCTGCAACATCAATATCAACATCTAAAGACGATGAACTTACATAAGTTACATTAGCAACTGTAACATCACTGCCAAAAGAGACCGTAGTTCCTGAATCAAATCCTGATCCGGCCAAATTAACAGTTACACTTTCTCCAACTAAGCCAGAACCCGGGGTAACAGATATTATTCCAAGTTCTTCAGTTATTTCAAACATAGATTCCCCTGTAACAGTATTGCCTGCAGTACCATCAGGATTGGTTATAACAACATCACGACTACCAGCTGTCGCAGTTTCTGCAACTTCAATATCAACTGATAATGAAGTTGCATCATTAAATGTTACCTGGGATACAATAACACCAACACCAAAAGAGACTTGTGTCTCAGATGTAAACCCAGCCCCGGCTATCGTTACAGTCAAACTTTCACCTACCAATGCTAAATTAGGTGTTACTGATGTAATTTGTGGTGTGGGAACAACATTGTTTTCATCTTTATTACAACCTACTCCAATAGAAATCATAATTGCAATTATTACCAAAGGTAATAATCTAAATTGTCTCAATTTTTGCATAATATTTATTTAAGATTAGTAAAAAGTTAATAATATTTACAAGAAAATCAAAACACATACCAAACAACATACACGCCTAACTATCTGACCTTTACATTAACTCACAAGTTCTAAGGAATACATATATGAGCTAATACAGCACACAGGATTGTGTCTATGTCTAAATAAATGAGAAATTAATTCATTAAAGTTTATGAACGGTGCAACTCATAGCCATCAGGTTCAGAAAATATTTTTTTTAAAGACAGGCGATAAAATATTATTATCAGGTATAATAAACATGCAATTTAAATTGAACAATGAAAGGTATATTGCCTTACCTATCAATCAACATTGGTATGCAAAAAAGAGACTGCCCTGTAAAGAACAATCTCTCAAGAACTAAGTATGATATTTTTTATCCGGCAGCGCCATCATCATCAAATTCATCATTTATCCCCATGTGGCTGTAGTAAGGACTTGAAGTCATAAATTCAGTTTTTCTACGGTCCGTTGAGGTCATGTGATGCATCACTTTTGAACCAAAATAGAAAGCCAGCATCATTTGAAAAGCAATCATTAATTCATGCATTTCTTCTTCAAAACCAGTTATACGAACATTAACTAATTCTAAAATAACAACTACAAAAAGCAGTGTCAATGTTAAAGTCCCCCTAAATATACCACGTGGCATATCAAAAGTTTCTCCAAAATAAGGATTTGGGTTTTCTTCTGACCAATCGCCGAAAGTATATTTTTTCAGTAGCATAATAAAAAATGCCAGAACAATTAAGAGCCAAATACCAATTGGCAAATACACTTGTATTAAAAATATATCTGAATTTTCTGCAAAAAACTCTACCGTACTCATGTGATTATTCATATGTCTGTCTTTTATTATTTTATTATAACACCTGCAATAAATGCCGCAACAACTCCTATAAGCGACATTCTTGTATAAAACCTTTGCCTTTTATTTTTTTTTATCAGGATATCAATGTCTTGTGAACAAACATCCCATTTTGTTTTATAAAAATTTTGATCTTCTTTTAAATCCATTATCAAACTATCAGTTGTCAAATCTTTTGATTCAAGCAATGAAACTTTTTTATGCAGTTCTGCATTTATTTCTTCTTCAATTTTTAATCTTTTAGCTGACATAATAGCCTTTTTCAACTGCCTGTCTTTTAAAACCCACAAAGTATCAGTTAATGGTTCAAGCACTTTCTTTTCCCCGGGCAAAACCACTATAGCCCGTTCTTGCGTATAAACAGATTGAACAAATGATAAAAAAACTGTTGTTATAATGAAATATAATAATTTCTCCATAATTAGTATTCGTACATAAAGCCATCTGCCAGCTGGCAATTCATATTTTCTATTTTTTTTAACACCGAGCCCTTAGTTCGGAAGCCCTTACAAAGCTACTGCGTACTATAGACTGTCAACTTCCAACTTCTTTAATCACCAAATAAATCATGAACATCCTGCTTTGTTTCTTCAATGCTCATTTTGTTTACTTCTCTTTTAACATTTTTCTTTTTTAGCTCCAAAATGTCCATTTTTGTTTCAATCAATTCAAGTTCTTTGTCAAGTTCGGCAATCCTTCTTTCTTTAGCACCAATCCGAGCATCCAGTTCAACCCTGTGTTTAACAGTCTCATCTCTCATTTGGTTATACTTTACTTCAAAATCTTTCATGGGTTTATTACCAAACATAAAATTTTTAAAGGCCATGTAAGGTCCTGCAATTGCTGCCAGAATTACACCAATAAAACTCCCTTCAATATTGTCAAACGCCCCATGATCAAAAAGTACACCGACAATAATTAACAAGCCTAGAACTATTATCCCTGTTAAAATCCACTTGTTCATTTTAATTTCACCTTTAATGATTATTTCTTTTAGCCAGCATATATTCAATTAAACATTCTCAACATACTTTCCAAATACCCAACCTTCAATTTCAGTAGTTACCTTGTACCAACCATTTGACTGATCAAGGATTTTTACTTTCGTTCCTTTTTTCAAAGGTCGTGCAATTCTCTTACCGTCTGTGGTAGGTGTTAACCTTATATTTAAGACGTTAGCAGCAATCCGTCCTTCTTCTGGCAATTCGGCCCCTTCATCAATATGGCGGTCATCCTGTAAAAGTTTGTTTCGCAGCCTGTCTAGAGGAAATGCCGGTCCCGGATCAGTCTTTCTTTTTGGTGCAATTTCTTCGTGCCCCAAAATATGTTTCATACCGTATTCATCAATAAGAAGCTGACAAATCTCTGAAACTGTTTGAATTTGTTCTTCAGTATATGTATGCCAAAATTTTGGTTTTGTATGATTCCTGTGTGTGGCCTCAATAACATCACTTGGGTTAAACGCACTACCAAACCATGACCTGTAAACATTTCCACTTTTAGTTAATGGACCCGAATTAACCATTTCAATTCCAATGGAATATTTGTTCAATCCTTTTCGGTTCCCATAAGAGCTTTTACCTGCATGCCAGGCAATTAAATTAAAAGGAATCAATTGTGTAACAGAACCATCCCTGTCAATTACCAAATGTGCAGATGCTTTTACTCTTGGATTGGTTAAAGTGTTTATTGCCGGTTTAGCCGGCCCCGCTGTATAATGCAAAACAATTGTATCAGGCATTCCTGATGCATATTTTCCACTATGGTTGGGTGATTTAATAAATTTCTTAATGTTATCTCCGTGAATAAAATAGTCTTTTATTTCCATTTGTTCTATTTATATTATTACTCGTAAAGTTTTGGTTTTTAGTTAATAAATCTTATATTTTCAGTCATAATACTATATTCTATTTGGTGCATACTAATATTTGTTTAACATTTATAAGCATTAACAGAACTATATTTCAACAAGCTCAGTTTAAAATATGTCTTTAGCTTCGCTATATTATATTAAAACAGGTTAAAAGTAATACTTTTTTTTCAAAATAAAATATATTATAAGTAATGTTCATTATACTTTTTGTAAAACATGCAGCAATTGTTGTTTTAACATCCTGAACATCCTGATTTATAAACAATAAACTTTAACTGATACTTATTAAAATACTGAATGACTAAATTTTATAAATTTAACAAAACATGCATATTTGTTCTTTTAACCAAATACAGTTACCCGAAATAAAATTTAACAACTGACAAATACCTTACTCTCTCCCTTAATCAATCAATTCTTACGTTTAGCTTTCATTGTTGTTCTTAACTCCCATCACTCGCTTTAAAGCCTCTAAGTAAATCTGAACCAATTAATTCAAAATAAACAACATTCGGTGGCCCTTCATAACCCCAGCGCTCCATCTGGCAAATCACTATAACACGCCCATTATTTTTACTCAACAAGTACCCCGGCACAAAAGCACCAACAACCATTGAAAAATCTTTTTCTTTATGACTATAAATTTCCTTTGTCCCAAGTTCATTTAATGTGATGGAAATTTTCAATTCTTTTATCACATCAAAACCAAAATCAGGTTCTATTTCAGTTTTCGTATCTAAAACTATTTGGTATTCATTTCCCTTAAATGTAGTTTTACCTTTTTTGATCTCAAACTTAGTTTCCTGGGTAATCTCATACTTATTCAAAAATTCTTTAAAATGCTGATAATTTTCCTTCCATGTTGTTTCCAGATCACCTTCTTCTGACTCATCAGGTTTCCATGACCAGGTAATTTTATTATTAACCATATCAAAAACAACCAGTTCAAAAAGATAAAAACCACTACCTTCATCAGCAGCTTCAACAATATATGCAAACTTACCTTCTTTTGACCATCCAATAGGGTATAATTTATCAATCAAAAAACCATTAGCCTTCTCGCTATATATCAATTCATTAGGAATTTGATAATCTCCAGCTACATATTTTTCTTCACCGGAATTTTGATTATTAATATCCTGATCTATTATTTCAACTATTGAATCGCTAGGACTTTCTTCTTCCCCGTTAAACCATGAACAGGAAAAATTCAAGGTACTTATTGCTATCATCAAAACAGATAATACCAAGGTAGTTCTAATATTGCTCATATTATATCAATTAGGTTATTAGTCAACTATTGGGAACATCTTAAAATCCAAATTATTTAAAAGTTCCCAAAAAAATCGGGAAAAGCACTGAACTTTGAACTTTTAGAGACCACTTAAATTAATTTCATTAGAAAATATTATAATATTTTAAATTTGTCTGATGTAACTTATCATTAAAATATATACTGTTTTTTTAAACATTAGAATATTTTAATGAAAGTTTCAGCAGAGCCAAAGATATGAAAAATTCATTTATACTTTACATTTTGTTCGTTTTTTTTTGCTTATTGACAAAATATTGTGGACATAAGCAAAATAAATGAAAATACTTAAGCGATTGTTTTAAAATGAGTAAAATAGATTTATTTTTGTATGATAAGCTCAAAAAAATTTATACGATTTTCGGCAGATCCTAAATTTTTAATGACACCAAAAGTTTTAACCTAAAATATTTATATCATGAATTTTGAAAACATATTAACTGATTCAGAAGATGGAATTTTCACCATCACTATTAACAGGCCTAAACAATTAAACGCGTTAACAAAAAACACCATAAAAGAGATTGGTGAAGCTGTAAAAATGGCCAATAGTGATATAGGTATAAAAGGTATTATTATTACCGGAAGCGGAGAAAAAGCTTTTATTGCTGGTGCTGACATTAAAGAATTTGCAAATTTTAGCATCGAACAAGGCAGGGAATTGTCAGCTCATGGTCATGCAGTATTTAATAGTGTTGAAAATAGTCCCAAACCGATAATAGCGGCAGTAAACGGGTTTGCGCTTGGTGGAGGTTGCGAACTGGCCATGGCTTGTCATATTAGAATTGCTTCAGGAAATGCAAAATTTGGTCAACCCGAAGTTAGCCTTGGACTTACCCCAGGATATGGTGGTACACAAAGGATACCTCAATTAATAGGGAAAAGTAAAGCTTTTGAACTTTTAATGACAGGTGATATGATCGATGCGAAAGAAGCGGAAAGGCTTGGTTTAGTTAATTATGTAGTGGAACAAGCAGAACTACTTGAATACTCAAAAAAACTACTAAGGAAAATAAACAATAAATCGCCATTTGCTATAGGCAAAGTAATAAGCTGTGTAAATGACAATTACAAGGATGACCGAAATGGTTTTGATACCGAAATAAATGAGTTTGGTAACTGTTTTGGATCAGAAGATTTTAAAGAAGGGACAAGCGCTTTCCTGGAGAAAAGAAAACCTAATTTCACAGGGAAGTAAGGTTCAGGGAAACGCTCAAAGATATAGATTACTAACGATGAGGTATAAGCATTATTAAACGATGAATCACAAACCCCTTAAAGCCTGACAAATAAAACTCAGCATCACCATTGACTACTCTTTACCGGTCAATGGTGATTTTCATTTTAACATATTGCCATACTGAAAGAACCTTTTGCTACTAATGCTCTAATAACAACCAATAATTTTAAATTCATTCACGAATTTTCAGCGTACAGAAACAAGCAGTGATACTACTTATGCGGCAATACACAATTATTTTAAACTACAACCAATTCAGGTCAAACACGAACCCATTAATTATCCGAAAGCATTTTCTCCAGTAATATCAAAGCCTGTTATTAACAAATGAATATCATGAGTTCCCTCATAAGTGATTACAGACTCCAGGTTCATCATATGCCTCATCATCGGAAAATCACCACTAATGCCCATGGCACCAAGAATTTGACGAGATTCACGTGCAATTTCCAAAGCCATATTGACATTATTACGTTTAGCCATTGAAATTTGAGCAGGGGTTGCCCTGTCATCATTTCTTAAAATACCCAAACGCCATACTAACAATTGAGCCTTGGTTATTTCGGTCAACATTTCGGCAAGTTTCTTTTGTGTTAATTGAAATGCAGCTATAGGTCTATTAAATTGTGTTCTTTCTTTTGAGTACCTAAGTGCCGTATCATAGCAATCTGCAGCAGCACCAAGGACTCCCCAGGCTATACCATATCGTGCTGAATTAAGACACATTAGCGGGCCTTTTAACCCTTTGACATTTGGAAGGATGTTTTCTTTTGGAACTTTTACGTTATTAAAAACCAACTCACCTGTAACAGAAGCCCTAAGAGACCACTTATTAATAATCTCAGGAGCTGAAAATCCTTCCATCCCCTTTTCGACAATTAAACCTCTTACTTTTTCTTCTTCATCTTTTGCCCATACAACACAAATATCTGCAATCGAAGCGTTTGTAATCCACATTTTGGCACCGTTAAGTAAATAATGGTCTCCCATATCCTTAATTACCGTCTTCATATGACCCGGATCTGAACCATGATCAGGCTCTGTGAGACCAAAAGCTCCAATACGCTCTCCAGTAGCCAGTTGTGGAAGATATTTCATTTTTTGTTCTTCCGAACCAAATTTATAAATAGGATACATCACCAAAGAGGATTGGACTGAAGCGGCAGAACGAATAGCTGAATCACCTCTTTCCAACTCTTGCATAATAAGCCCATAAGAAATTTGATCAAGGCCTGAGCCACCATATTTTTCAGGTATATAAGGACCGAATGCACCTATTTCGCCTAATTCTTTGCTCAAATGCAACGGAAACTCATGGTTATGACAAGCTTCGTCAATTATAGGCTTAACAGATCTGTTAACCCATTCCCGAACAGAATCCCGTATTAATTTATGCTCATCGGTAAGCAGTTCGTCAATTTGATAGTAATCGGGGTGATCATATTGTATTGTTGCCATTTATTTATATTTAAACCCAATATATCTTAAACATTTTTCAAGATATATCGTACGACATGCCGTTAACTTTAAGGTTATTAATCTTCACTCATTCTTGCTTACTTTCAAAGGTATTCGGAACCTCAATTTTTTTTCCACGTTTATATACAACTACAAATGAATCACGTACTCCTATAATCATTTTAAACTTTCTGGCTTCGCGATAGGTATCAAACATGCCAACTGAATATTTATACCATCCATTTTCAATAACCGTATTTATGATATCATCAGCATAATATATTTTTCTTAAAGCAGCAATGCTTAATGGTGTTTTTGAGGCAGCAATTTGTATTTTAAAAATGAGCCCGGGTATTTTTTCTTTTACTGTTACCGTATCATAAACAATAACTTTTTCATACACTACAGAGTCAATTGTATGCTCTATATAATCACTAACAAAAGCTTCCTCTGCCGGGGAGTTTAAGGGTTCATTTTTCTGCAAAGCGAAAATTTCATCATTGATACGTTTGAGGTCTGCTTGTGACCAACCCAAAAAAACACCATACATTTGTTCCTGATATAAAATACCAATTTGCTCTAGTTTATAAGCTTCTGTATAAATATCAAATATATCACCATAACTCACCGTATGATAAGCAATCTGAACTTTCACATCAGCTCTTTCAAAAGAATCGTAAGCTAATTTCGCCCATACCTTTGCCGAATCAACCTTTGGTTTCTTAGCGGTTTTCAGAAATTTCTGTAAATCATTTTTATATATCTGGTATTTTTGAACTACAACTTCATGATAATTATCTAAAGATTCTATTCTATTTTTCAAAGCTTTATTCTCAACCTTTATTGTTTTTTTTAATATTTTTTTACGCTCCTTACGATCCTTAATGTCATCTAGTTGGCGTCTGAATACACCTAGTTGTTTATAGTAATCATCTGCAATATCCATCAGACTTTCCGCCTTATTTTCATCACCCTCGAGGCTAATTATTTTGCTTTTATCCTTATCGCTTAACTGTTCCTTTATTAATTGAGATCTTTCGATATCAATAATATACTCTTTTTGAGAAAAAGAATTAATAAAAGTGATAAAAAAAAAGCAACATATAATAAACTTCATCTTCATAATTTCCCTTAACATTTGAGTTTCAAATATAAAGCAATAATTACGCCAGCTTATAAAGCCGTAATATTTTTAAACCTACAAGATGCTATTTACTAAATAAAAAAGCCTTAGTTTCCTGAAGCTTTTCTCCATAGCTGCCTGTGTATGTATATATTTCACCTCATCAATCTGATTTTTCATTCAATTATAATAATTGCCTAGTCATCTTCTAAGAGCTTATCATTTTTAAACATTACAACTGAAGCATTTGTCAGGCCTTTTCTTTTTTTAAAATTATCAGCCTCTTGTCTTGATTTAAAATCACCTATGGTGTATGTATACCATCCACCATGATCAACCATAACAACAGGTTTTCCCCCACCTTTCATTTTTTGCATTTTCTCACCACTGGCTGGTAAAGTAGAAATGCCAATTTGCAATCTATAAACGATTTTATCTTTATCATTTCCTGTCCGTGTACTTATTTTTGAATTTTGCAACTTAACAGCTTCGGAAACAGACACTTTCCTTTCTTGCACAAATGCTAAGATAAAAGCATTTTTAGTATTCATTGCTTTTTTATAATTAAAAGCCTCATCATAAGTTTTAAACTTTTTTCTGACTGAATATTTGTACCATCCATTATCATATTCACTGCTTAAATTTTCATCAGTGTTATATATTCTTTTTAAATTTTCATTGGATAACGATTCTTTCGAAGCTGCAACCTGTATTTTAAAATATATATTCTTTGAACTTTTAACATTCTTTATTTCTGATAAATTATCCTTATCTCTTAAATCTAGCTTATTATCAATTATGGCATTTTTATATATCAAAGAATAAGCTACTTTTAATTTGCTTAACGCCTTAAACTCAATTTCATTTGCATCAATTAAGTGCGGATAAACAAGGAACTCATTGTTAATCTGGAGTACCTTCCCTCTTATTATCCTACTTTTTTGCATTAAAGAAGAACTTTCTTCAATTAAAGTTTCAATTTTCTTATTGTCCGATGCTGAACTTTGTAATAATAACTCTTTCAGGTTTTTCGTATATACATACGCAGTTATTAAATTCGCATTCCCATAGTGTTTACTTGCCCTAATCTTTTTTCTAACGGCTCTTCTGAAAATATCCAGTTTTTTGTTATCCATTTGCCGGATTTTTTCAGACAAATAATCCTCTTTTTTCACCATTCTCAGCCCAATTTCATCTTCAATTAATCCTGCTTCCTTCATTAACTCATCCCCATAAGCCTTAATTTTTTCAGCATTCATTATTTCTTTTTTATCTTCTGAATTCAGGGCAGAAACAATCTTATTACTAAGATAATTTACCTGCGAACTAGCAGAAAATAAAATAGAAGTAAGGTAAAAACATGACAGTACTAATCTAGATATTGTTCTCACTTGGACAAATTATAATTATAATCTTTCAAAAGCGCATGTACAGTTTTAATCCCATCTCTTTACTTGGTACAATATTTAGTCCAATTTGTTATTCCACTTATTTTTCAGGACATTTGGTATATCTGTGATTGTATTATGTTTACTAAAAGCATGAGTCAGTATTTAAAAAAAATCATTAGAAATCATTTCCACTTCTCAACACTTTTGGATACCGCTCTTCATGACTCAAAACAAATAAAAGTTTTCAATTTACAAATGCAAAGAAAATCTATATCTTGCTTTGGATCAAAGAGTATAAATAATCTTAAACATTCTATTGCATAATCAACAGCCGTCCTTTATTGTTTCCTTGAAGTGAAGGTGTTTGTTGTTTATCAAGGTAACCTGCTCTTTTAACAACATCACTTTGTACTTTTTCAAATAATTCGTTAACAGTCATTGATGGCAGATTGAATGCATTTTCTTTTAATATTTTCAACAAATAATAGGTAAAAAGCCCATGATATTTTTCCGGATACGCTGAACTGTACTCATCATTACTGGAGGCTGCCAATACAGCCATATTTTTCCCGGAAAAAGCAGAATTCTCCGGCTTGATAATAACTGCACGTGTACCTGCCAACAACATTTCATTAGTTCTGCTTTTTCCTGAAAAACAAGCATCTAAAAACACCATTGCAGATTTTGCTTTTATTCCGGACAACGAAGCGTACATATGATTTAAACTGAATCCTGTTTTTGCATAATTTGGATCAATATCAAACGGTATTAGATAAGCTGATTTGGATTTCACATCCGGGGCACCATGACCGGCATAAAACACTATGATATTGGTCTCATTTTCTACAGCACGCCTTGCCAGCCAACCATCTTTCGAAAATATTTTATTAAATTCACCCAAAGTGGCCTCCCTGTTTGTGAGATAATAAATATTTTCTTTCGGGATACCAAAAACATTTAAAGCATATTTGTAAAACACCTGGGCATCACGTTTTGCATTATCTACTATCGGAGCATACTTATAATCTTCTATTCCAATAACTACAGCAAGGGTTTTTTCACCATTCAGGTTCGTTACAGGAATATCTTTATCCACATCAGCCAATTCAATTATTTCAACTATTTGCTTCATGTCTGCATTTTCTTTCAAATTAAGTTTTGAAATATTTACATCCACAATATTTTTGGTTCTTTCATTGATTTTTAAACCCAGGGGCTGCTCCTTTTTATAAGTGCCGGCTTTTTCACTAAGGCTAACTTTAAAGGGAAGGTCTTTAGATGCATATCTGCGACTTGTAAAAAAGAAAAAAGTTAGTTTTTTATACTCCCCACTTGCAATGTCACCTAACTCAAAGGTTTTATATCTATCTGGAAAAGAAATATTACGATCATCTACATCCAGATTAATTTTTGCAACTACATTTTTTGCAATTCCAAGCCCAAAATTTTGCACAAAAGCAGTAACTTCAACTGATTCACCCGGTTCAATTATTGAATTACCATTGCCATAAGTTGATTTCAAATTTTCAATGTCCTGTTTATCATTAATGGCGACCTGCCTTATTTCCAGATTAGGCGAAACTGCCTTAACAACAGGCATTGTAATAACAGGGCTATCTGCATTTCCATATACAATAAAATTATCAACCGCAATTTGTTGTTTTTGATAAACCACAAAACCTACCTGGTCACCAAAAAAAGGCTCATAAGGAATTTTTGCTACATATTTATCATTAATAAAAAGTAATATTTCGTTACCAGACTTTTGAACCCTGAGCTTATTGGTAATACTTGACTGACTAATATGATTCGTTTTTTTCCATCTGATAAGGTATTTCCCTTTTTTTCCATATTCTACTTTACGTACGTAAAATTTGCCTTTGGGAGTGATAATAAAATTGTAATAACCTTTTGCACCTTTCCCCCAGGTAAGGCCAAATCCATTTGCATCAGTTCCTGACAGCCTACTTATACGACTCTCGATAACAAAATCCCGGTTAGGGTTTAATGCAGCGTGAATATTTGATGACCACGATTTTTCACCATAATATTTAATTAAGTATTCACCACGGGTAATTTCACAGCCACCGGTTTTGCTCCTTCCTACCCACCACTCATTGGAATTGTCAGAAAAATTATCTTCAACAATTACACTACTCTCTTGCGCAATAGAAGAATAAGCAAATATCAATAATAAAAGAGGGATAAATAATTTAAATCTTAGGTTCATATCAAATCAATTTTGTTTTTGTTCAAAATTACAAAGCTATTTAGTAATACTAACTATTTTTTTATGCCTTTTTATATGTACTTTATACTATATTTATTTGTTTACAAGTTAATTTGTAAAGGATATTGACACAAAAGTAAACAATACTTTTCATATACAAATCTTAAATCAATAATTAATGAAGACTTTTGAGTTTTATAAATGACCTAACCATTGATATTAGTGCTATAAATCAAATGTAAAACTTAATTTATAAGCAAAGTTATCCCAAGTATTTGAAAAGGAATAAGCACCATAACGATAATAAACACCAAATCCCAAACCAATGATATTTGCCGATTTAATTAGGCTGTTAAACAAAACACCCGATTCAATATAGCCTTTTTCCATAGTTTTAAAATCAATTTCTTGCTGTAAATCAGGATTTTCCAGTTTACCAATACCGAAACTTGTCATGATTAATATTTCCGGTTTAAACTTTTTTGTCTTGAATAATAAACTACCAAAATCCTGACGTAAATAAACAGCAACAAACTGATCGGAAAGAAATTCATTCATACGCATGGTGGCAAAGCTATTTGCTGATTCCACCGTAAAATCATAATAGCTTGCATGCCCGTTATACAATTCAAAGTACGGCAGGCTGCCAAAAACTTTTCCGGCAGTTATAACTACATTTGTTTTTCCAAAATTTTTCGTTAATGCTGATAATAAAATCTTTGCTTCTACTTTCAAATAATCAAAATCACTAAACTCATTTTTAAAACCTTTGGATACATTTGCATAAAATGCCGGAGTACTACCATATGAATTCATTAACTCATCATCAATAAAAAATAAAGTTTCATTTGGGGTATAAGCTAATTGTAAAGTAGTTTCCAAAAAATGATATTTTTGCCCGGGCACATCAGCTTCATTTCCATCATTAAGGTAAAAACCACTTGTA
This sequence comes from Bacteroidota bacterium, assembly GCA_039714415.1. GTDB lineage: Bacteria > Bacteroidota > Bacteroidia > Bacteroidales > NBLH01 > NBLH01. Next base: position 21,446 of record JBDLJL010000018.1, on the reverse strand, counting down.
TTTATTTTAGAAAACTGACTAACTGACAATAGGGATTTTAATTTACGAAAAGGACGAAATTGAAAATCAATGGTATATCCTTCAAGATAAGTCATATCCTTAATAAACCAATATCGGTAACTTTCCGTAGAATTCATGCCCGGATTTTCAAGAAACTGAGAACCAGATGATTCTTCTAAATCATTTTTAAAGCTTATTCCTAGTTTCAGGTCTTGCTTTGCACTTAAAATAAAATCTAAAGTTGCTCCATATTTAATTTGATCATCCTGAAACCCATATGCAAAGTTTCCACCCAAACTAACATTTTCTACTAACTTATCATTTGTATGCAAGCCTATTCCGGGTCTAAACCCTTCATAAACATTAAAATCCAACATTCTTAAAACATCAATATTCAAAAACGAAACAGGAATATATCCGTTAAAAAGGGTTTTGTAAAACTTTAATTTTAAATCAAGCTTGTATTTTTCACCTATACTGTCAATTATTTCATAGGTTTTAATATCTTTTACTGAAAGGGAATCATGCCGGTACACATTCCACAAACTATCCGGTTGTTTATGAGCTGTTTTATTCACCTCAAAATCAATTTTATTAATCTCTTTTCGCTTAATTTCATCATTAATTTTTATATCTTTAAGATATGTCTTCCCAATTCCAACCATGTTAAATTTTGATTTCCCGGCTTTAGCCAGCAAGCTGTTAAAGATTAGATTTGTATTTAATTCAACCGGAAACCAATATATTTCATTAATTAACTTATATTGCTGTTTAAACTCAATCCCTATCAAACCATCAGGTTCAACAGGTGCTGCAACAACAGACTGTATTGCATATTTATAAGTATTAATATTTAAAACACCTTTTAATGCTTCAAAATTCTTCCCCTTTTTGGGCTTAAATGAAATACTGTAAACCGTATCACCCCTTACGGTATAAGTAGTATCCTCAATATTAAAAAAGTACTTGTTTATACTACCAGGGGATATTGGGTTTAAGTAACGGCTTTCAACAAGTGTTATCATATCATTATAAAACGAAAAAGATTGTAGCTGATTTGCCAAAAGAACCATAGAAGGCTCTTTAAATCCCGAAACCCTTGATGCAATTACCTTCTCACTATGCTTACCCGGAAAACGGAACTTTTTCTCACTTACAGATTCCATCAAAAGAATATGTTGCTTTTCCAAAAACTCTTTCATCTTAATGCTTGATGAGTCCTTTATTGATTTATGAATATCCGATGTGTCATTAATATTTTTTTGAGTATTTTTTATATCAATAGTAAAAGCCATTTTATGATATGCCGTAAAGGAGTAAAAAGAAAGTTTATCAGGATTATTTAATTTACGGTTTGCAACTACTTTTTTAATAATCCCGTGAGCAGGGTTTTCTCCTGGAAGAACAATAACCTCATCAATATCATAGTTTTGCTCCTTCATCTGCACAATCCTTCCAGGAATTAAAAGAATGCTATCTTTTGGGACAAACACACTTTTAAACCCAACGTATGAAAATTGCAAAAATCCCACCGTCTCAACATTATTGATTGAAAATCTACCATCAATATCAGTAGTAAGCCCTTCTTTTTCTTGATTGTAAATAATATTTACAAAAGGCATGGCCTCACCACTTCTTTTATTTATTACTCTACCACTTATAACAGATTGTGCAAATAGTGTTTTTGGAATAAATATGCTTAATAGTACAAGCAATAGTTTAATATTCATTGACATGGAGAATTATTTTAAAGGCTAAATATAGTATCTTTTATTTATAGAAGTGCTTTAATACTGCTTCCTTTTGCACCGACACCACCCCATTACAGTTCGTCATTGCGAATCACAAGGCCCGTAAAATGACCCACAAAGTGTTATGACAACTTATCTGCCAAGCCGCTTTGAGCGGCTTGACAGGCTTCAGATCGCATCTTCGTATTTTACTCATTTACAGCTTATTTTTAAGAAGTTGTCATTAGTACGCAGGAAGCAATCTCCCTTTGTCTGCTCTGCTGCTCATAATAAGTAATCTTCCTTTATTTGTGGATTACTCGAAAAAAATAGCCACTTTATTAATAAGGGGGGGGCTGCTTCGTACCGAGATGACGTTCAGCGTTTGGGTTTTCTTCGTTCCAACAACACTCTTTGTAATCCAAAAAGTAAAAGTATCACAACCGAAACATAAACAGCAAATCTTCCTATAAAATCACCATTTTTTACATAAAAAGTGATTTCATTATCCTTTTCAGCAAGAACGGACAATACCAACTTTTCATTTATTGGCAAAACATTCTTTATTGCTCCATATTTATCTATCAAACAACTTACACCCGTGTTTGCAGAACGGATCACGCTACGACTTGTTTCAATTGCCCTTAGGCAGGAGTGCATTAATATTTGATCATAAGCAGGTGTGTTGCCCCACCATGCATCGTTTGTTATAACAGTAATAATTTCAGCCCCATTTTTGACAAATTCCGCAACAAATTCACCATAAACGGACTCATAACATATAACAGGGGCAATATTAACATCTTTTGTTACAAAAACATTCCTACTATCACTAACACCCAAAGACGATGTTATTCCGCCAAAATCCACATTCAGGTCTTTTAGAAACTGAAAATAACTGGCAAAAGGTGTTTTTTCAACCGCAGGTACTAATTTTGATTTATTATATAAGGAATAATCAGCTTCCGAATTTAAATAAACTGCCGTATTACTATATAAGGTGTCATACTCATCAATTTTATAAGTATATAACCCGAAGATTATTCCGGCACCTTTATTAAGTTTGGTCAGTCTTGTTATCTCATTTATATTATCATTAGCAAACAAGCTATCCTTATTAAGATAAAGAGGGAATGATGCTTCAGGAAAAATAATAAGCTGTGTTTTAGAATTAATATTTTCCTCAGCCATTTGAATTTGTTCTACAATCTGTTTTTCAAACAAGCTACTGTTGTATTTTTCGGTATAAGGATTAATATTAGGCTGAACAATCAGTACTGACACCTTTTTATTATTTTCTAGAGGTTCAGGAAATAACTGATATGAAATAGTAATTGGAAAAACAAGTAGAAAAATACAGGAAATTATCATAATTCCTCCTACAATCTTTTTGTTCTGAAAAAACAAATCACCACTCATAAAAAGGAGAATATTTACAAGTAAAATCCACAAAGTACCGCCTGACACACCAGTATATTCGTACCACTGTATCCATTCCGGAATTTGCCCCAACCAATTACCAAAATTCATAAAAGGCCAGGAAATTTCCCAGTGATAGTGTAAGAATTCAAATGACAACCAAAATACCACTAAAGACAAATAAGCTAAATATTTGTTCCATTTTGTAGAAACAATATAAAAAAGCCCCATTACCGAAGCCATAAATAGTGAATTCAGCGTTATTACAGCCACAAATCCCAGAATTGAAGATTTATATATCCACAAGACTGTCCCCAAATGAAATAAAACAAATGCCAGTAAGGAGGTATTAAAATATTCAATAAAGCCGGGCTTCAAATATTTTTGCAAATAAAGTAAAGGAATTAAAGCCAGGAATAAACTGACTGCCGGAAAATAAGTATTCCAACTTAAAGCAAATAAAATACCTGAGAATAGTCCATATTTATAGTTTCCTTTTAAAAAGCCTGTTAACATTTTTCTCATTTAATTTTTCTTTAGAATTTGAAAGCATTCTCATATCAGAGAACATGGCAGTAAATTCATTTAATTAATTACTAGTAGAGCGTTTTTTTGTTTACTTCCATGGTAATTCTCTTTTATTTTCATGATACCATGATATTATTTATTTGGAAATCGGCATTTTAACAATAAAATTTTAAATTTAAAATTGATATTTTTTTTGAATTAAATTAATATTTTTTTTTAAATAAGTAAAATTTTATTTGCCTGTATTAATGGCTATTACATTGTGCAATAACTTAATATAAAATAAAGAACCTGCCAACAAATTAATATTGAAAGTGTTAATTTTTAAAATTTTATGAAAAAAAATTGTGTTTAATTTTTAGTTTTACAGAAAACATCTATATTTGCACTTCGTTTAATTGATTGTAAATAGCTGATAACTAAATATATTAAAAATGACAAAAGCAGATATTGTTAACGAAATTTCAAAGAATACAGGAATTGAAAAAGTAACTGTTCAAAAAACAGTTGAAGCATTTATGGACACTGTAAAAGGTTCCTTAGCAAAGAACAAAAATGTATACCTACGTGGTTTTGGTAGTTTTGTAGTGAAAAAAAGGGCTGAAAAAACAGCCAGAAACATTTCAAAAAACACAACTATTATTATCCCTGCACATTTCATTCCATCATTCAAACCATCAAAAACATTTATTACTAAAGTTAAGAATAACGTAAAATAATTTAATTTTTAACGGAAAGTTTTTGAGTTTTCAATGATTTTTTAAAATTGGGTATTGTTATATTTGGAACATCAGTAAAATGTTAGTCATTTTCCGATGAATGATGATCATGAATATACTATATAACTATAAAGAATCGTAAGATAAGGATTTAAGTAAAAAATAAATAAAAAATAATGTAATTATGCCAAGCGGAAAGAAAAGAAAGAGACATAAAATGGCTACGCACAAAAGAAAAAAACGTCTGAGAAAAAACAGACATAAAAAGAAGAAATAAATAAGCCATTTTAATAAATTTAAAACAAAAAGGGCCATTTGGCCTTTTTTGTTTACAACTCATAGGTTGTGGTAACAGGGGGAATTCATTGATTCAAAATCATCCATTCTAAAAACACACACAAAAAAAACAAAAAAACATCACTGTTTTATTTCCCTTGTTTTTATAGTATAGTTTAAATTTTACTTGGTTCAGGCAAAGTAAAATGAGAAAAGCAACAAAAAACAAATTCCCTTTTACGCAAAAGGAGTTTCAAAATTCTTCTTTAGGGACAGAAAACTAACAAAAGATCCCAAACATTGAAAACAAGTGTTTTTATTGCTTTACTCAATCAGTTTATTTAACTTTTAGGGCGATTTCCTATTTATTAAAACAACTATAATATAAAACATTAAGGAGTAGTATAATATTTTGACAATTGCTATACCCAGATAAATATTGTCCATACTAACACCATAAAAAACAAACACATCCTTTGTTATTTATTCCGTTAAATCTAATTAAAAGTGAAGGAATTGTGAATAATGAATTAGTTATAGACGTTAGGGAATCGGAAACTGTAATTGCACTTCTTGAGGATAAAAGACTGGTTGAACTAACCAGGGAGAAAAACAATAAGAAGTTTTCAGTAGGTGATATTTTCCTTGGGAGAGTAAAAAAAATAATGACAGGCTTGAATGCAGCCTTTGTCAATGTAGGTAGTGAACGTGATGCTTTTTTGCATTACCTTGATTTGGGTCCTCAGTTTAGATCTCAGCAAAAATACCTTAATCAGTGTATTAATAGCAATCAACAAGTACCTTTACAAAATTTTCAACTTGAAGATGATATAAATAAACATGGCAAAATAACGGAGTTATTCAGCTCTGGCCAACATATTTTGGTGCAAATTGCTAAAGAGCCAATTTCAACAAAGGGGCCAAGAATAACTTCAGAAATTACAATTGCCGGAAGACATCTTGTATTAATTCCTTTTTCTGACAAAGTTTCGATTTCGCAGAAAATAAAATCCCAGGAAGAAAAAGACAGACTAAAAAGACTTATTCTCAGCATTAAACCAAACAATTACGGAGTAATTGTTCGTACTGTTGCAAGAAACAGGAGAGTAGCCGTTCTTCATTCTGAATTGAATGAACTTATTAATAAATGGGAGAATATGTTTTCCGGTCTCAAAGGATTAGAACCACCACAATTGATAATGGGGGAACTTGACCGAACATCCGCACTTCTTCGAGATATTCTAAATAGCAGCTTTAATAGTATCTATGCAAATGATGCCAACTTAATAAGAGAAATAAAAGATTATGTTGAATCTATTGCACCCGAGAAAAAGAAAATTGTTAAAAGATATACAGGCGGCACACCCATTTTTGAAAGTTTCGGTATTGAGAAACAAATTAAAGGTTTATTTGGAAAAACGGTCACCATAAAAACAGGTGCTTACCTTATCATTGAACACACTGAAGCACTCCATGTTATAGATGTTAATAGTGGGAACAGGGCAAGGAAAACAAATGATCAAGAGACAAATGCTTTAGAGGTAAATATTGCTGCTGGCGAAGAAATAGCCCGTCAACTTCGACTTAGGGATATGGGTGGCATTATTGTGGTTGACTTTATCGATATGCATATGGCTGAAAATAAGCAGAAGCTTTTTGAAAAGATGAAAGAAGCAATGGCTATTGACCGGACAAAACATAACATTTTGCCACTCAGTAAATTTGGGTTAATGCAAATAACCCGACAAAGGGTTCGTCCGGAAATGGCTATCGAAACAATTGAGACATGTCCAACGTGTGCCGGTAGTGGCGAAATAACCCCAAGTATTTTATTTGTTGATGAACTCTATAACAATATACAGTACTTAATGGAAAATTACAAACCAGCCATATTAACTCTTAAACTTCATCCATATATAGCATCATATATTACAAATGGTATTTTTTCAAAACGATTAAAATGGTCACTTAAATTAAAAAAATGGATTAAGGTAATACCAGTTTCATCATATTCATTCTTGGCCTACAACTTTTTTGACACAAAAGGTGAAAAAATAGTGCAATAAAAAGAACTAATTAGCTAAATCTCAAATAATCATAATTTATATTTCAAACGTCGATTCTTTGCTAAGCTTTATAAGATAAAAGTTTCAAGTATAAAGAAGGTTCAAGCTTCAAGACTTGAAACTTTTATCTTATTACAAAAAGAATATTCTTAATTAAGATACATCAAACTAAGTCCATACGCACTTAATTTTCCATCACAGGTATTTTTTAACTCTTTTTAAGATTTAGAGCATCATCTATTTGACATTATTTTGAAAGATTATTAATATCTTGCGCCCAAATTTAGTAATTGGTGATTAAATCAGAACGGGCGAATAAATAGCTAACCACCAATTTAAAATCTATAACCTATAATTTATAATTTACAATTAGAAAAATATGAGGACATTAATATTCATTTTACTTTCACTGTTTTTTATCAATACCAGCCGGGCACAAATAATTGATCCGGTAAAATGGTCATACAGTGTAAAACAGTTGTCAAACAATGAAGCTGAGCTGATTTTTAAAGCTAAAATTGAACCAGATTGGCATATGTATTCACAGTTTTTTGAAGATGGTGGCCCTGTGAAAATGACTTTTTCTTTTGAAGATTCAAAAAGCTTTAAAAGACTGGGGCAAGTTGTGGAAGTGAGTAAACCACACACTGAACACGATGATATTTTTGACATTGATGTTCAATATTTTGAGAATAAAGCTACGCTTAAACAAAAAATTAAAATTGTAAGCACAAAAGATTTTGTGGTAAAAGGTGAGTTTGATTACCAGGTTTGTTATGACGATAAATGTGTTTTATTTACTCCTGAATTTGAGTTTAGCATAAAGGGCGCTGTGCAGGAAAAAGCTCTAAAAGACGAAACAACATCTCAAGTTAATGAAACACAAAAAGATGAAACTATTGTTTCTAAAAATGACATTAAGGATACAATTACTCAAATAATTGAAACTACTGACATCCAATATCATGAAACAAACAAACAAGACACGCTTGAGCACATTACCCCTGTAACCAATGTTACTGATAATATTTCAATTGAAAATGGTTCCTTGTGGTGGTTATTCTGGGTATCCTTTGTTGCAGGATTATTGGCTATATTAACACCTTGTGTATTTCCAATGATACCTATGACAGTCACCTTTTTTATGAAAGGCGGTGAAAGTAAAGCAAAAGGACGTTTCCAGGCATTGTTTTATGGATTATCCATTATTGTGATCTATACCGTAATTGGAACATTAGTAGCAGTTCTGTTTGGTGTAAACTTTGCCAATTGGCTGAGCACACACTGGCTACCCAATACTTTATTCTTTCTAATTTTCATGTTTTTTGCGGCATCTTTCCTTGGCATGTTTGAAATTGTGTTGCCAAGCTGGATAGTAAATAAAAGCGATGCGCAAGCAGATAAAGGAGGTATTTGGGCACCATTTTTCATGGCATTCACACTGGTCGTTGTCTCTTTTTCATGTACCGGCCCCCTTGTCAGTGCTATTTTGGTTAAATCTGTTGGCGGCGCAATCCTTGAGCCAATCGTTGGAATGTTGGGGTTCTCCTTAGCATTTGCACTACCATTTACCCTGTTTGCCTTTTTCCCTTCATGGTTAAGTAATTTACCAAAATCAGGCGGATGGCTAAACTCTGTAAAAGTTGTGTTAGGCTTTATTGAAATCGGCTTAGGTTTGAAATTTTTAAGTATTGCAGACCAAACCTATCATTGGGGCATTCTAGACCGTGAAGTTTACCTTGCAATATGGATAGTTCTAGCAATACTCATGGGTATGTATTTACTCGGAAAACTGAAATTCTCTCATGATAGTGACCTGCCATATATTAGTGTGCCCAGGCTTGGTTTAGCCTTAGTCACTTTCTCTTTTGCAGTTTACCTGATACCCGGCATGTGGGGTGCACCTTTGAAAGCACTTTCAGGTTATTTGCCACCTATGTCAAGCCATGATTTTAATTTATCAGAAATTGTCAGGGATAATGCTGGTGGAACGGATAAGCAAACTGAAAAGCCCAAATATGGGGAATTCCTTCATTTACCGCATGGTATAAAAGGTTATTTCGATTACGAACAGGCCATAAGGGTTGCCAAGAAAGAAAACAAACCGGTTTTTGTTGATTTTACAGGTCACGGATGTGTTAATTGCCGTGAAATGGAAGCTAATGTATGGTCAGACCCACGGGTATTAGAAATGCTGAAAAATGATTTTGTGGTTGTTGCACTATACGTTGATGATAAAACCAAACTCCCCGAAGAGGAATGGGTTACATCTACTTTTGACGGTAAAGTAAAGAAAACTATTGGTAAAAAGTTTGCTGATTTTGCAATCACCCGTTTCCGGGTAAATGCACAGCCATATTATGTGCTACTAGATTCAGAGGGGAACCAACTAATTCAGCCACGGGCTTATGATTTAAATGTAGAAGCTTTTATTGAATTCCTTGAAAATGGGATAAATGAATTTAAGAAAAAGACAAATTAATACATCCCGGCAATTGAAATATTATATAAAAGGCGTGCAGATGTACGCCTTTTTTTGTGTACAAAAAAAGCGTACCTTAAAGACACGCTATTTTCACACTTAAAATATTTGAAGCGAAACTATTTTTCGCTCATTTTTTCCCTGATTTTAGTTTCAATTTCTTCAGCTAATTCAGGATTATCTTTCATAAGTAGCTTTACTGCTTCTCTCCCCTGCCCTAGCTTAGTTTCGCCATAACTAAACCACGAACCACTTTTTTTAATTATTTCATAAGCTACACCTAAATCAATAATCTCACCAGTTTTTGAAATTCCTTCACCATACATTAGATCAAATTCAGCCTTTTTAAATGGTGGTGCTACTTTATTTTTAACAATTTTCACCCTGGTGCGGTTACCTTTTACATCTTCTCCATCTTTAATAGCACCAATACGCCTGACATCAACACGTACAGATGCATAAAATTTTAAAGCATTACCACCGGTTGTTGTTTCAGGGTTGCCAAACATAACGCCAATTTTCTCCCTTAACTGGTTAATAAAAATCACACAGGTATTAGTTTTACTTATTGTTGAAGTCAACTTCCTTAAAGCTTGCGACATTAAACGTGCTTGTAAACCCATTCTGGAATCGCCCATTTCACCTTCAATTTCCGCCTTTGGGGTTAAAGCTGCAACCGAGTCAATTACTATAATATCAATTGCCCCTGAGCGAATAAGATGATCCGCTATTTCCAATGCCTGTTCACCATTGTCAGGTTGCGAAATAAATAAATTCTCAATATCCACTCCCAGCGACTCTGCATAAAAACGATCAAAAGCATGTTCGGCATCAATGAATGCAGCAATTCCACCCTCTTTTTGAGCCTCGGCAATAGCATGAATTGCAAGGGTAGTTTTACCCGATGATTCAGGCCCATAAACCTCAATAACTCTTCCTTTGGGATAACCTCCCACACCAAGTGCCATATCTAATGCTAGTGAACCCGTTTTAATTGCCGGTATATTTTCAATTTCCTCGTCCCCCATTTTCATGATGGCACCTTTTCCAAAATTCTTATCTATTTTGTCAAGCGTAACCTGTAAAGCTTTTAACTTTTCCTTATTTAAATCCTTTTGTTCTTTCTCTTTAGCCATTTTTCTGTTTATTATCGTTTATTTAATTTCCAGCTCTGAATAAATCTGATTGGTGTGATCTTTTGTTTTTACTTTTTTAATAATTTTTTCAATAATCCCATCTTCATTAATGATAAATGTCATCCTGTTCACCCCCATATAGGTTCTGCCATACATTTTCTTTTCGCCCCAAACCCCATAATCATTCAGAATTTCTTTTTCAGTATCGGGGATAAGTTCAAAAGGCAAGTCATTTTTTTCTTTAAATCGAATATGACTTTTTTCAGGATCGGGGCTCACCCCAATTACCTCAAACCCTTTTGCTTTTAAATCATCATAATTATCACGCAAGTTACATGATTCCGCTGTACAACCAGGCGTACTGTCCTTAGGGTAAAAATACAGGATTACTTTTTTTCCCTTCAAATTATTTTTATCTATCCCAGAATAGTTTTTCAAAAAATCAGGGGCTTTATCACCTTCTTTTAAGTTGATCATGTTTTTATATAATTTTAATTACAATAATTTAATTAAAAAAACCGGTAACTATTAGGCCAATTTAAAAACTTGACATAAACACCAAAATAAATTTCATTCAGAATTGACAAATATAATTATACTATGTACATATTTTGCATATTTTGCATATCATTTATCAACAAATTCATAACATAAGCCTTTTGTTTCATATAATATTCATTTTTTTTAGTATTTTTGGAAATTATATAGTTTTACTTTACATTTTTCACATTAACCTGATTTAGAAAATGTTGGTTTTCATTTTTCTAGAAAACTTTACATTTACTTAATCGACAAAATTATTCATAAAGTTTTATGAATAATTCGGGTTAAAGCTTATTCTTCATCAAGCTCAAACAATAACACATAACTAAATTTTAATAAAATGAAAAAACTTAGATTTTCATTATTAATATTGATGATATTTATTATCACTCAGACAATTGCCAATACTCCGGCAAAAAACCCTTTGGTTAAAGATTCATATAAAATTAGATTATTTAACAATTTCCAGTCTCATTCTTTTAACTTTGAGAAAAAAGGCTATTACGAAAAGATTTTCACAAAAGATGAACAAAAACAATTAAGTAAAGCAGACAAACACCTCATATCTGCAAAGAAATACATGGCTCAATATAATTCATATCAATCCGAGATTGAAAAACAATATACAATTGCTGAAGCAACCAGCAGCGGAAAAAGTATGAGTAAAGCCCTTAAAAAAGCAAAAAAGATAGAAACAAAAGCTCTTAAAAAAGGAAATAAAGCTTTATCATATTACAACAAAGCCTTTTCTATAAGAAGCAAAATATACGCTACCGCAATAAACCGGACAAGATTAAGCGATGATTCAAAAAATGCAAAAATTGGTCATAAAATAGAATTAAAAGCAAAAACCTTGTTTGATGAGGCACTTAACAAAGTTAGTACAGCACCCGTCCATGATGAGCAAATGAAATTTGATGCTTTAAAAGTGGCAAATGATTTGAGACTTCAGGCATTTGAACTACAGGAAGCAGCATTTGGGTTTTATGCTAACGATACAAATTTAAACCATGATGATTATTTAAAAACGAACAAGATTATTGTTAATAAGAAGGTTATTAGCGCTGACACTAACTTTTTCCCAAAAAATGTTGAGCAATATAAACCACTCAAGGATGCTAACTTGTACAAATCAAAAGCAAATTTAATTTTACCCAGACTTAAACTTTCCAGTCAGGAATTAAATCAAATTGTTGATGCAAACAAAAAGAACACCTACGCAAACAATTTAATGCGCAAGGTTGATAAAGCATACTACATTGTTGATTCCTTAAATATGCAGGCTGAATTACAAACAGACTTGTTATTAAAAGACAAGATGAAACAACAAGCTATAGAAAAAGAACAAAATGCTTTCTACAAATTACTTAATGCTACAAACATCTATCTTAATGCCAATGAAATAAGGTACAATATCTATAAAAATCATTTTACAGAAGTCAGACAGAAAAATAAGGTATTAAAATCCGAACGTGCTGCAGTAATGGAACGCGAAGCTATTGATTATTTCACCAAAGCGAATTCACAAAAACGATCAGCACGAAACATGATGTATAAATCTGATCAATACATAAAGTTAATGGGTGCTAACGATCTACAATTATACGCTTTACAATTGCAGGAAAGTGCATATGGAATTTATTTAAATATTCCGACTGCCATTTCCTCTAAGATTGATACTGCCTTTATTACTGAGAATGTATACAACGACACAAAAAATAGCACAAAAAAAGAAAACACATCATCAAAACTGAGTTGGAAGGTTCTCTCAACCTATAAATATTCATCTGTAAAACCTAAGCCTGTCAAATACAAAACAAAAAATGAAATTTTGTTTCATGTTCAATTAGGAATTTTTAAAGGACTTTTACCACCAAAGAAGTTTGCAAAAGTTAACCCTGTTATATTTGATAAATTTGTCAAAAATCCATATCGAAGGTACCTGGTTGGTGAATATAGATCATATGAGGCTGCTGACTTGGCTCTTAAACATGTCAAAAAAATGGGTTATAACGATGCCTATATCATTTCAAAAATAGACGGACAAAGAGAATCATATGCGTTTGGAAAAGCCAAGCTAGTTTTTAATAAAAAATACAACAGTAACAAAATACATGAATTATCTGCTTTTAGTGGTGTTAGCTACAGTGATGTTAGTAATAGTGATGTTAGTAATAGTGATGTTAGTAATAGTGCAAATCAAAATAAAGACGATGGCAACAACCGAAATGTTAAAAACGTTAAAGGACTTGCCTACTATATACAACTTGGGATGTTCCTGAAACCTGTTTCATCAAGTGACTTCCAAAATATTGAACCCATTTTCACGGAAAAAATCCCATCAAAAGGCACACGATATATGACCGGACCGTACAATTCTTTGGTTGACGCAAGATCTGCTGAAAATAAAATAAAATCAAGTGGTATTGCTGACGCTTATATTATTGCGTACAATAATGGGCTAAACATTTCACTAACTAAAGCAAAACAAATAGAAAAACCAGGATCTAGGGTAAATTCTGACAACAATAATTACAGCTCTGGAATCATTACATTTTGTGTGCAGGTGGGTGCTTATAAAAACAAATTAAATAATGCTGATTTCCTAAAATTAAGTAATACTTTTACACCAAGAAAAGTTGAGATCAAATATTCCGAAGGGATGAATTTATATATAATTGGAAATTATAAAAGTTATAATGAAGCTAAATACCTTAAAAACAAACTACATTCTGAAGGACAATCTGATTGTTTTGTTGTAGCTTTTAAGGGAGAGACAAAAATATCTATAGGAGAAGCAATCAAATTAAGTGACAAATAAATAACAGTTAATTGGAATTTAGTAATTAGAAACTGAAATTTGGTCACTAATTTCTAATTACCAGTTAACTAATTACCAATTGATATGACAGAACACAAGAATAATCAAGAACATAATGACTCATCTCTGTTTAAAGACAAAACAGACCAAAACTTAATTTTGTATAATGACAATCATAATGATTTTGATTTTGTGATTGAATCATTAATGAAAATTTGCGGACATTTTCAGGAGCAAGCAACACAATGCACTGTTATAGCTCATTATAAAGGGAAAAGTAAAATAAAGAAAGGAAGTTATTCGCTCCTAAAACCAATGAAGACCGCTTTAATCGATAAAGGCTTGACAGCTGATATTGAATAAGAGGATAGATTGGTTACAATTTCAATTAATTCAACACCCTTCTCGCTTGCAGATTTGAACCAGATATGTTACTGGTTATTTGTCACTTGTTGTAATCTAATAATCAACTGGCAACCAGTAACAATTAAAAAATAAAAAGTAACAGAATATATTACCAAAAAATATTTAGACTGTAAAGCCTGAGTTTTTAAAAATATACTTTATCTTAGCAAAATGACATTAGCTGGAATTATTGCACTAATAGCATTAGGAATTGTACTTATATTGCTGGAATTTTTTGTTGTCCCGGGGATTACTGTTGCCGGAATTGGTGGGTTTTTACTGTTAGTTTCAGGTGTTGCCCTGGCCTATTCAAAATATGAAACCCCTGGTGGACATTATGTACTGGCAGGCACTGTGCTTGCCCTTGTGTTTATTTTGTCTATATCGTTTAAATCGAAAACCTGGAAAAAAATTTCGTTAAATGTAGCCATTGATTCAAAAGCAAAAGAAGATTTATCCTTAAAAATTCACGTAGGTGATATAGGGAATACTGTATCCAGGTTAGCACCGACAGGAACAGTCTTAATAAATGATCAACTTGTTGAAGTAGAATCAAGAAGTGGATTTATTGATGAAAATGAAAAAGTAGAAGTAATTAAAATTAAACTAAATAAAATAATTGTTAAACTTAAAATTTAAGAAAAAATGGGTGGAATTGGTATTTACTTAGTATGGGCAGTGGTCTTCATCATTGGAATGATGGTGTTATTATATTTTATTCCAATTGGTTTATGGTTTCAGGCACAGATAACAAATGTTAGAATATCCTTATTACAACTTATTTTTATGCGCTGGAGAAAAGTACCACCTTCAGTAATTGTAAATGCCATGATAACTTCCAAAAAAGCAGGTTTAAATCTTTTACGAGATGATCTGGAAGCACATTATTTAGCTGGGGGGCATGTTCCTGCAGTTGTAAATGCTCTTATTTCAGCAGAAAAAGCAAACCTGGACTTATCATTTCAGGTGGCTACAGCAATTGATCTTGCAGGACGTGACATCCTGGATGCTGTCCATATGTCTGTAAATCCTAAAATAATTAACACCCCACCGGTTGCAGCTGTTGCAAAAGACGGGATTCAATTAATTGCCAAAGCAAGGGTTACTGTTCGGGCATCTATTGAAAACCTTGTTGGAGGTGCAGGTGAAGAGACTGTTTTAGCAAGGGTAGGTGAAGGTATTGTTTCGGCAATTGGTTCGTCACTTTCACACAAACAGGTTTTGGAAAACCCGGATTCTATTTCTAAACTTGTTTTGTCAAGAGGACTAGATTCAGGAACTGCTTTTGAAATACTTTCAATAGATATTGCAGATGTTGATGTTGGTAAAAATATTGGGGCAGAGCTACAGGAAAATCAGGCTGAAGCAGATTTAAAAGTGGCAGAAGCAAAAGCAGAGGAACGTAGAGCAATGGCTGTTGCCGAAGAACAAGAGATGAAAGCCCTTGCGCAACAAATGAGGGCAAAGGTTATTGAAGCGGAAACTGAAATCCCTAAAGCAATGTCGCAAGCTTTTAGAGAAGGCAACCTGGGAATTATGGATTATTACAATATGAAAAATATAATGGCGGATACAACTATGCGTGAGTCAATTTCTAAACCACCTTCAAAAGGTAAAAAATAAATAATTACCCATAAAACAATGAATTAAAATTTGTTGTTGAAACTTATAATTTGAAACAAAAAAATAATGTCGTTAACTTAACGACATTATTTTTTTGTTCATTTTCTCGCTTTCTCATTATTTTGCCAAAAAGCCGCTTAGCCCAACACAGAGCATATTAAGCTATATTAAAATTAACAAAAAGCCATTTTTATTTAACAAAATGCAATGTTTTAATATATTTTATTTAATTTTATTTGGAATTATGTTCAATATTTAAACTTTTTCTATACTTTTGTAAAGTATTATAGAATTTCAGTAATATAATTTTACTGGTGGACACTCATTGAGGAATTTAATAAAGAAAAGAAAATTCCTCTGCAGGATATAATTAAATTTCAGATACATGACTAAAATTTAATAAAATGAAAAAATTTATATTCATATCAGCCATTTTTGCTTTACTATTTATGGTTTCTTGTCAAAACAGTGAACCGGTCGAGTATTCAGAAGATGCTGTTGAAGAATTAACCAACCTTGGACTTGAAGAAAATGATACTACCTTCGAAACAGATTCTTTTGAGACTGGCACATTAGTTTTTTTAATTATTTCAGTCGTTATACTTGGGCCGGGGTTAATTTTATTTTTTTATTATTTTATCCCATTAGGCCTATGGTATGAAACGCGATTATCGGGCATCAAGGTTTCCTGGATGGCTTTAATTATAATGCGTTGGCAGAGAATACCTCAAGCGTTAATCCTTAAAACATTAATTCGTGCTGAAAATGCAGGATTATCGTTAGATGCAAAAGAGTTATCAGAACAATACCTGGCTGAAGTGGACATAGAAAAAGTTGTAAATACATTAATTCGCGCAACAAATGCAAAACTAACCATTCCTTTAGAAGAACTTGCTGAACATTATTTAGCCCAGGTAGACATTGAGAAAGTGATTCATGCACAAATTACAGCAAAAAATGCGAATTTAGATATCCCAATCGATGTTTTAGCTTCACATTACCTGGCACAAGTTGATGTTGAAGAAATAGTAGATGCCTTGATTACAGCACATAACTCAGGTTATGAAGAAATGACACTTGAGGATTTAAAAGAGCACTTTCTTTCAAACGGAGACGTTAAAAGAACGGTAGATGCCTTTGTGGCTGCAAGAAAAGCGGAATTGCCTAATTTTGAATTTAGTGATATTGCAGCTATTGATTTAGCCGGAATTAATATTGAAAAAGCAATTGAAGCTGCTATTACACCCAGGGTTGTCGAAACAGCAGGTGTTACAGGCATTGCCAGGGATGGTGTACAGCTAACGATGAAATTAAAAGTTACATTGAGAGCTTACATAAAATCAATTATTGGAGGAGCCAGTGAAGAAACAGTATTAGCTAGGGTAAATGAAAGTCTTGCTTCTGAAATAGGAAATTCAACAGGTCATCATGAGGTTTTAACTAACCCATATGAACTTGCAGACCGTGTAGAACAAAGAGATTTGGGTAAAGGTACTGCATTTCAAATTATTTCTATTGATGTTTCAGACATTCAAGTTGGGAGAGATGTAAATGCTGAATTGATGAGAGAACGCGCTAAAGCACAAGCAGAACTAGCTAAAGCGGAAGTTATTAGAGCAGAAGAAAAAGTACAAAAAGCTATGGCATCTGCTTTTATGGACGGCAACCTAAGTGTGAATGACTATAATAATATAAGGAATACGGAAGCAGACACAAAAATGAGGCACTCCATAGGTAAATCGGCAAAAAAACAAAGTGAAAGCGAGCACGAAGAACAGGAAGAGCAAAATGACTAGACTTGATATGAATCTTCTTAAAAAAATATACTTTTTACTTTTAATTCTTATATTCTCTTTATCTCAAAGTTATTCTCAAGAAAAACATAAATGGTCTCTTTCTAAAAATAAATACGGGATAAAAATCTACACCCGAATTACAGATAAGTCCCCTATTAAAGAAGTTATGGCCATAATGGAGCTTAAAACAAGCTTATCATCACTTGTTGCTTTAGCAAAAGATGCAAAAAACCATCACAATTGGATTTATCTTAACAAAATTGCTTATTTTTTACATGTGCCAAGTGATTTTGAATGGTATTATTATAATGAATCGGATGCACCCTGGCCAGTGACGAACCGCGATGTAGTAACCCATGCCAAACTAACACAAGACTCTGCTAGCTATGCAATAAGAATTGAAACAAATGGGGTACCTGATTATATCGATGAAAAAAAAGGAATTGTTAGAATTCCCCGCCTAACTTCATCCTGGAATTTCACACCAAAAAAAGAAGGCCTTGTTTTAGTGAAATTTAAGTTGTTTATTGACCTGGGGGGAACCATACCTGCTTGGGCAATTAATCTGGCTGTTGAAAATGGTCCCTTCAATACAATGTATGGACTAACAAAAGAAATACAACGAGAAAAATATAAAAACGCAAAACTTTCATTCATAAAAGAAAAACCTATAAACAGATGAGGATTTTTGTTGAAAATAACTGGTCTAAAGTAAGTAATTTCATTGATTACATTATAGAGCATTTCCAGGAAACAGGGAAGCATTATCAAATAAAGCTTAAAGCAGAAGATGTTTATGACAAAAAACTGATAAACAAAAGAATACAATCTTTACAAGGGAAATTACTTCTTGGATACGAAGACAGCTTTGAGATACTTGACACAAGTATACTTAAAGATTTTAGAAGTTTTAAGGAAGAAATTACAGGAATAATATCAGAAACCGATATTACTGATAAAATAACAGATAAGAACTTTAAAGAAAAGGTCATTAATTTTAAACTGGAGTTTATAGAAGAAGAAGTATTTGAATCATTGAGCTTTAAATTCATAAAACTCGGAAACTATTAAAAACCCTGACCGGATTTCAGCGAATTTAAATTTAATAATTGTATTTTTATATTATATGTACTAAAATCTAAGTTTCAAACATGTCAGAGTTAACGTTTATTTTTATTGTCATTATTTGGTACGGACTATCTCTATATATTTCAGAAACTAAAGGAAAAAAATTTAGGTTTGGTTTGGAATGGCTATTTTTTATTTCAATGGTTTGTAGCCCACTGCTAGGATTAATTGCAACATTTGTTTTTAATCGCAAAGAGCAAATACCCGTAAATTAATTTTGTGAATTAAAAGAATGACCTAAAATTTGCAGACATCTATGATTATTCAATTTCTCTACTCCCAGCCGGAAGCAAGTATGTCAGCAATATGTATGGCTTTAATGGGCAACTGATTACGTTTAATATAACCATCAATATTTAATAAACAGGATGCTTCTGTTGAAACTATATATTCAGCACCGGTTGCTAAAGCATTTTCGACTTTTTGTTCAACCATGGCAATAGAAATAGGCTCCATTTTTACTGAAAAAGTACCACCGAAACCACAACAAACATCACTTTCATTCATTTCCACCAGTTCCAGTCCCTTTACTTTTGAAAGAAGTTGCCGGGGTTCCGTTTTTATACCATATTCCCGCAAGGCTGTACACGCATCATGATAGGTTACTTTTGCATTAAACTCTGCGCCAAAATCATCAATTTTAAGATAATTCACCAAAAAATCTGTAAGTTCAAACAAATTAGACTTCAGGCGTTTATGATCATTCAGAAAATTTTCTTCTTTTGATAATTCAGGATAATAGTTTTTAACAAAACCTGTGCATGAAGCTGAAGGACTTACTACAGGCCTGTCATTAGGGAAATCAGCCATAAACTTTTTTGCAATAGGCAAGGTTTTTTTCCAATATCCACTATTAAAACTAGGTTGTCCACAGCATGTCTGGTTTGGGTTATAATTTATTGTCACACCGGCTTTTTCCAGAATTTTCACTGTATTTAATCCCGTTTCCGGATAAAACTGGTCAATAAAACAAGGGATAAAAAGGTCAATGGTCATAAATAATTTTTATTACAAATATAATTAAAAAAAAACACTAAACTTAGCTCATTCTTAATATATTATGAAACCAACATATTAATACACAGGGAAATCGCATTTAAAAATTGAACCCTGACAGGGTTCACGTTACTACGTATTCCTTTCCATGGGTTGTACCCATGGTTATTCATATTTAACCACTTCGTGGTTATTATTTTAGTTAAAATATATTAAAATCCTGAAAGAATTTAATTTAAATAACCGCGGGTGTAACCCGTGATATGATAGTAAAAGCGAACACAACACTGAAAGCATTGAATATCTCAGATTTCAAATACAATTGCCCTGTATCAATACACAAATCAAGCGATTTTCGCTCAAAATCACGTTACAAAGGTTATCCAAAAATTAATAAATGCTGCTACAATTTGTAACAGCATTTAATCTCTTGTAAGGTGAGATTAGGATTTTGAATAATTTAAAACTCAAATATAGCATTTTATCTCATATAAACTTGCACTTTAAGGTCAAAATAAAAAAATGACGCCAAATATTTATTAACGTCATTTTTCCATTTTGTTTGATTTCTTGTTCAAACTTTCATATCGTGATATTTCAATAGCCCCCTATAGAAATCACAATAAATTAAAGTTACGACTTTTTTGACAAAAAATCAAATTTGTATTACCTTTTTGCCATCTCCTGAACTCGGAGTTCCTTTCTTAGTATCTTACCAACAGCAGATTTTGGAAGCTCTTTAGTAAATTCAATTTCAACTGGCCACTTATATTTAGCCAATTTATCCTTGACATACTCAATCATTTCTAATTCTGTGGCTGTTTCTCCTTCATTAAGGACAAGATATACTTTAGCAGACTCTCCCCTTTTGGGATGAGGGATACCAATAGCGCAAGCCTCCATCACCTTAGGGTGCTCGAAATATATTTCATCAATCTCCCTGGGAAAAACATTATAGCCTCCAGAAATAATCACATCCTTCTTTCTGTCAATAATATAGAAATAGCCATCTTCATCCATTTTACCTATATCACCGGTGTGCAACCAACCATCCTTTAATGTTTCGGCAGTAGCTTTGGGCTGATTTAAATACCCCAGCATAATTTGTGGGCCTTTCATTATCAATTCACCTGATTCACCAATAGGCATGAATTTGGACTCATCTTCAAGGTTAATTATCCTGCATTCAGTATCCGGGAACGGAATACCCACACTGCCAACTTTACGTGCACCACCAGCAAAGGGATAGATATGCGTTATAGGTGAAGCTTCGGTTAGACCATATGCTTCCACAATAACGGCACCGGTTTTGGTCTCAAATTCATGAATAACTTCAACAGGTAATGGTGCGCTTCCTGAAAAACACCCCTTAATAGAACTTATATCAATTTTATTAACTTTAGGGTGGTTCAATATTCCAATATACATAGAAGGAACCATAGGTGTAATTGTTACATGGTGCTTGATGATTGCTTCTAATAGAGCATTCGTTTCTGGTTTTGGAACCAGTAGCCTACTATCGTATACTGTTTCTGTGCTCATAGCATTTTATTTATAATCGTTTAAACTGAAGTCTACATTTATTAAATCTATATAAAGTTAAGACATATTTAAATTAAAGTCAAGCTGAACACTCAATTCTAGTGTCAAGTCAAGCATGATCTTTAGAGCCAAGCCTGGTTCTTTTTGTTTTTTGCTTTACTAAAAAAAGACTCACGTAGCTACGGCTATGTTTACTTTTTTTAGTTTCCCAAAATTCCAAAAATAACTTCGGCTTA
>JBDLJL010000017.1:0-47524 GCA_039714415.1 Bacteroidota bacterium | reverse complement strand
TAAATTTATCAAAACTATTTTCTATCGAACCTATATTTGTGCTTAATGCAAAAAGAAGAATCAATGAAATTGTGAAAAAATTTCCAGCAACTTTATACATACCCCGATATACCAGAATCAAATTTGTGAGAATGATTAAAGAAATAGTAATATGGGTGAAATAATCAAGGCTGATTTTACTAAAAATACCAATTAAAATATATAATAAGTTTACGAAAAACCCCATTATATTCAATATTACAAAAGCTTTTGCCTTTAACTGAATAATAAAAGGTTCAGTATTAATATTTACCAGGAAATAATTAAATAGACGTTTTGAGATATTGGTAACCAGGTCAATAATTACTCTCTTTTTTCTACTTAAAAACAAGTTAAATTCCTGAATATTAGCCATTTGTTTATGTAAAGCGATAAAGGTTCTTACCAATCCCCTCAATAAGTGTTTCATGCCTAAATTTACAAAATTTTTATCTTTACACAAAAAACTATACGAAGAAAAGTGAAACATCCATAACACTAGTAATTGCACCAAGTATTTCTTTAAAACTCACTTTTCTAATTTATAACTTTTAGGCTTATTTCCTTTTCTGTTTTTACGGAAAGCTTTACAACAGCACCGCTTATATCCCTGATAATTCTAATCGTATTTTGCAAATCAACATTTTCAATTTCATCACTAAACTGGTGATAATGTGTGTAATTATGAAAATCATAGGTACTAAAGGTATGAGACGGTACATGCAGATGATTGTACAATGGGTAATTATCGGAAAGCCTGAAAAGGCCATATACATTTTCTAAGTTCAATTTTGTAATGGTTTCTTTACCAATATATTTATTCAAAACTTCAGCCATGTTTGATTTATCGAAGCCACTAATATATACTTTCCCTGGTTTATCCGTTAATTGACTTCCTATCATGTCTACATTCAATGCACAATATATATTATGATTTTCGCTTTTGATTCTTTTGGCAAAGTGACTAGAACCCCTTAATCCAATTTCTTCGCCCGAAAATAAGGCCACAATAATGCTGCGATTATTTATATTACTTTTTTTCAGATATTTGGCAATATTTAAAACAGCGCTTACACCTGTTGCATTATCATTAGCACCATTGGCAATACTGTCAGCTCTGTTTCTACGTATGCCCAAATGGTCGTAATGTGCACTTAAAATAAGGAATTCCTTTTTTAACTCCTTGTCCTTTCCCTCAATTAGCCCAACTATATTGTATCCATCCTTTTTCCAAACCTGAAAACTATCCCTGTATTGATCAAAATAGGGTGGGATATTATTTTCCTGTAAAAAATTTTCGATATAAACTGCTGCTTTTTCAATTCCTTTTGTTCCAAAACCACGCCCTTCCATGTGGTCTGAAGCAAGTGTATCTATAGTTTGGATAATACTTTCGTTAGTAATTTGCGTATTTATATAATCACTTGTCAGCAGTTTTTTCGGTGATTGACATGCAAAAACAGAAAACAGAATAATGATGGTAATATATTTTTTCATTGGTTTATCTATTTCTTAATAAATTATGATTAGTCTAATTTTATATATACTCTCCCCGCTTTCTTAGCCTTTAATATTTGCCGTAGTTCTTTTCTTTTTGGTTTTAAGATATATTCCTGAATTTTATTTGAAACAGTATCAGTAACTGTCTCCATATTTATAATTTCAGAAAGCGTATCAATATCAGAAACATATACAAGCTTTTCAAATCTTAATGAATCGTTTTCCTTTTTTAAAACTTCTACATCCCATGAATTTTCAGCTAAAAAATAATTCAAAAAAAGATAACCTTTATATTTTCTCAGTTTATCATTTTCAGAAATACTAAAAACAGAATGCATCCTATGGGATTTTATTTCAGCTGAATCACCAATTAGTTTTACCTCAATTTGCCAGTTATCACTTAATTTTAATACAATATCATCTTCAAATATGGTATCCAATTCAATAAATAAGGAATCTTTATCAATAACCGAAAACTGATTCCACTCCCTGCTAATTTCTCTTGAACTAATTGTTAAAACAGAACTATCATTCAAATTAAGATATTTTCCTCTGTAAGTTTGCGGAAACTTCTTCAAATTCCTTTTACCTTCAGGTTGTGCCTCTTCAAACCGAACATCAGGCATACAGCTGAGCAGGAAAATAATTATAATGGTGATAAACGATATTTGTTTCATCCATTTATGTTTTATTACTTTAATGGCCGGATGGAACATTCACATATTTTAACAACCAAATAATTAGCAACATGCATGCCATGATCATACTTGAGTGTGTTAAAATATTATCATGGATGATTCATGATCTTATTTATAGAAACAAGGTTATTTCAAAATTAGAAGTATGTAACTATTCAATATCAAATACTCTTTTATCAATCCGGTTTTTCGTATTTATTTCACGAATCATGAGCTTTATCGCTGTTTCCTTACCGGTAATTAATTGATAATAAGGGTAAATTACTCCTTCATTCCCAATTTCACGATATTGTTTATAAACAATTGTGCGCTTGTTTAAATAAGCTGCATCTTCAATAATCCTTTTATACCTCAAACCCTTGTCAACATCATAAAAATCAATAAACTTTTGCTTAGCAGGATTAGTGAACTCAACCACAAACACATAACTACTATTCAGCGTGTCAGCCCTCAAAACTTTTGTTTTATAGTTCCATTCCCGGAATTTGGTAGACGGAACAATAATACTTTTATATTTAAGCAGTTCAAGGGTATTTCCACTAAGGTATTTATTCCCCTGCATGGTACTATCCAGTCCACGCTCACCATCATATACTTGCATATTCAGGAATATGGTATCTTTTTCCGGCCTGATCAATGAATAATTCTGATAATAATTATCAGGTGCTTTATGTTTTATTTCGCCCTTGATAAAAAGCTCTTCCCCATTCATCTCATACTTCCCTGTTAGGCTAATACTTAAATCTTTAAGTTTTGAAATTGAAGATTTTCCACCAACCGCATTTATATAATCATCTAAAATATGAAAACCACTAAAACCTTTTGGTATAATTCGTCTGATTGTACCATCGATATTGAATAACTCAATTCGATAATTTTTACTAAGCTTAAGAACATCATTTAATGAAGGATACCATTTACCCATAACCATAAAAATTGAGCTTTGATAACTCAAATATTTACCTGCAAGTAGTTGGACACCCTGTTTTGTTGTTCCGTTTATATCTTTAACGAAGTTAGCATAATAGTTTGGTGACAGATTATTTCTTTCAGAATTTATAATTAGCGATGAAATATAATTTTCACCTGACCCTTGTTTCTTAAATTGCTCTATTAATTCTTGTTTTGACTGATCAAGTTCCTCTTGCAAAAAATTGCCTTTTTTCAGGACATCCATTGATTCAATAGCTAAATGAATCACTTTTTCAATTGAATCCTGAGTCATTTTTATATTCAGGCTATAATTCCCACTTATTTTGTCATTCTGAAACTTTGCTGTTATTTCATTGACCAAACCGTTTTCAGTTATAA
Organism: Bacteroidota bacterium; assembly: GCA_039714415.1. Lineage (GTDB taxonomy): Bacteria > Bacteroidota > Bacteroidia > Bacteroidales > NBLH01 > NBLH01. Next base: position 43,997 of record JBDLJL010000017.1, on the reverse strand, counting down.
GCTTCTTTTTAAGTACTTTTTGAATTAGAATGCTTAAAAGTTCTGATTTTTCATAATCAAATGTAAACGGATGCAAGGCAAAAGGGAAAATCATACTCAATTCATATTGCCCTGTAGCCAGTGTGTCAAAAAATGCCACTTTAGTTTCTTCCAGCTTATTTAACTTGTAATCAGAAACTGGTGGTTCTTTCTTTTTGAGATTATCAAAATATTTTCGCGACACCATAACTGCCCGTTCTTCTGTAACAGCACCCATGATCAGGAGATAACTATTATTGGGACGATAAAAATGATAATAATAATCTTCGTACTTACTTATTATCAAGGCATCAATTTCTTTATCGCTTAAAAGTCTGGTTAAAGGATGCTCCTCTCCATAAATTAAACCTTTTGTAATTCTTTCTATCCTTAATTCAACCGGATCTTTAAGGCTGTCACGTTTTATTTTATATTCACTTTTTACCTTATTTAAAATATTCGCTGTAACTACCGGGTAAACCAATAATTCTGATAAAAGGGACATTGCCGTATCCAATTGTTCCAAAGGGCTGGTAATATAATAACCAAAATGATCTTTTCTTAATTTTAGCTTAAGTTCATCAAGATTTTTATTTGTCCACCCTTTTGGCAGGTTTAAATAAGGACTATTTCTTAATTCCTGTTCAATTTCAATAAAGGTTCGATATTGTTTATTTACATTTTGTGGCAGCTCTGTATAAAGTCTTAGAAAAACATGTGATGAATCCTCATTGTTTAAATTGATAACTTTAAAACCATTTTCTAAATCATATGCTTGGTATTCTTTGATTTTATCCAAAGATTCTTGATCAAATTCTTTATTTTGCCCAACCAGAGCAGTAATAAATAGTTTCATTACCAATAGAAAGACCAAAAACCTTTTCATGTGTTTATATTTATACCCTTTTGTGAGCCATTGCTTCCCGAAAATCGGAACAGGCAGTGAGTGTTTTACTATAAATTATGAATAATGATGAAACAAGAATATTTAAATAGTCATCAAAAACAAGACCGAACCTTTACAATATCAGCACAATATTGTAAGAAATAAAACAGCCAGATAATTTAATCAGAAACAAAAAATTATCCGGCCACAAAAATAAGTTATCCTTATGGTGGTCTCTAAAAATTCAATTATCATTAACTATCTTTTACAGTATAAATAGTTTGCGATGGGAAAGCAAAATCAAATTTATTTTCATTAAACTTTTTCAAGATTTCCATATTTATTGCTGAAGTTGTGTTGTAAATATCTTCCCCTTTAATAATGTAATAAACAAAACGGATAATCATAGCTGAATCGCCAAACTCAGTAAATGCCGTAACAACGTCATCATTATCAACTGATTTATTATTTTTTGCAATTTCTTGTAATATATCCATAGCTTCCTGCATTGAATCAGGGCTGGTATCATAAGTCAAACCTAAGTCAAGTGCAATTTTGCGTCGTGTTTCAGAGCTGATATTTTCAATTGATTCACTTGCAAACAAAGCATTAGGTATCGTAACCATCCTACCTTCAAGTGTTTTTAAACGTGTGCTTCGTATCCCAATTTCTTCTACAGTCCCGTCAAAACCATCAGCTTTAATCCGGTCATGAATGGTAAAAGGTTTGTCGGTAAAAATTGTAAATCCACCAAAAAGGTTCGCCACCGAATCTTTTGCCGCCATAGCCAATGCCAAACCACCAATACCAAGCCCGGCCAGGAGTGCACCAATATCATATCCGGCATTGTTTAAGCCAACAACAATGGCAATTACCCAGACTGTTATTTTAATACCTTTACGGGCAATTGGTAATAACTGATCATCAAGGTCACTATCCGATTTCTCTACCAATGGCATTAAATACTCATTCACCAGGGCATCAAATAAACGGTTGAGCATCCAGGCAATATTAAAGATAATTAAGATGTAATAAACTTTGCCTATAAAATTCTCCCACCACTCTGTTAAGTTCAGAAAATTTAAGCCATACCAAACACCGGCAATAATTATTGCAAATACGATGGGTTCTTCAATCATATCTACAATGAGGTCATCAAGTTTACTCTTTGAACGTTCCGTGAATTTTTTTACTACCTTTGAGATAATAAAATACACCAATTTGGCAATAATTACCGAAGCAACAATAATTACTAAGGCAATTGCCCATTCACCTATTGTATTATTATAAAAAGTTTCTGATACAAAATCATTCATAATTAAAAGTTTTTTGTTTGTACAAAAATAATCAAAATATATTATTGCTTACAAAAAAAGCCCCAAAAGGGGCTTCACTAATTTATTAAATATGGTAAATTACCACTGATATATCCAGAATGTAAGATCATTATACTCATTACGTAATTTTGTAACCGCTTTCTTAGCATTTGCCTTTTCAATGTATGATGAGATAGCCACACGGTTGTACCCGTTAACTACAGGGAGAATCATAGGGTGATATCCCTTTTGTTCAAAATATTTATTCAGGTTTTGGGCATTACTGAATTTCTTGAAGCTACCAACAACAACATAAAATCTTTTTTGATGGACTTTTTCTTCTTTCACTACCACCGGTGTTTCTTTTACTTCCTCAACAACAGTTTCTTCTTCAACCGGAGGATCAACCTGAACTTCAGTAGTGTTTTCCGGATAATCCAAATCTTCCTGTAAAGTACTATCAACAGGATTTATTTCTGCATCACTTTCATCAGAAACAAACTCAATATCATCCAAGTAAGCAGATGTATCAGCAGTTTCATCAATAATTTCTGTATCCTGAATATTTTCTTCTGTGGTTTCTTCCTTGCCACCACACGAACTAATAATTATTGTCAATAAAATGGTAAATAATAGGCTAATGTTTTTCATAATATTAAATTTATATTCAACTAAAAAATCTATTAAAATGCATGAACTACATCTTTTATTAAAATATAACCGGTTAAAGAGGATTACATTTATCCAGTATTAATTTAATTAACGGGGTAAAAGTAATAAATATTAAATCATTAGACAAGAATAATGTACTTTTTTCTATAATAATTTTACTTTTAATGTAATATTGAGCTAAAATCAATGAATTTGTTCTTTACTTTCCCGGTTTTTTTCCCATTAATAATGTATTTTTGGTGAAAACTCCAGATTATTTTGTGATATAAATGAATGTATTAGTTGCGACAGATAAATTTAAAGGAAGCCTGACCGCTTTTGAGGCCTGCAATGCCATAAAAGAAGGCATTCTTCAGTTTGACCCAACAGCTGACATTCAACTCCTTCCATTGGCCGATGGTGGCGAAGGATCGCTAGAGGTAATCCAGTCAAAATTACAATTCAAAAAAATACACAAGCCTGTTAGTGATCCCTTATTTAAACCTGTTGATGCTTGGTACGGACTTAATGAAAAAACTGCTTATATTGAAATGGCTAATGCTTCGGGTTTAATGTTGATAGAAAAAAAGGATCAACATGCCCCTTCAACAACTACGTTAGGAACCGGTGAATTAATTGCCGATGCTTTACAAAAGGGGGCAAATAAAATTTATTTATTTGTTGGCGGTAGCGCAACTAATGATGCCGGAATTGGCATGGCACATGCTTTAGGTTATCGGTTTTTAAATAATAAAAAGAAAGTGCTTAATCCAGTTGGAGCTTCTTTAAATCAAATTGCTTTTATTGAAGGCAAACCAATAGCTGCAATTCGTGATACAGAATTCATTTTGGTAAGCGATGTTAAGAATCCTTTGTATGGGAAAAATGGTGCGGCAAAAGTTTTTGCAAAGCAAAAAGGTGCTAATGAATTGGAAATAAACCAACTTGATTCAGGCTTAAAGCATTTTAATGAAGTAATTAAAAGCAAGTGGGACATAGATATTTCACACAATAAGGGAGCAGGTGCTGCAGGTGGTTTGGGGGCAGGTGCTATGATTTTCCTTAATGCAAAAACCCGTGAAGGGATAAACAGCATTATGGAAATTGTTCAATTTGATGCTGCTTTAAAAGATGCAGATTATGTAATTTCCGGCGAAGGAAAGTTTGATAAACAAACGCTGGAAGGCAAGGTGGTAAAAGGGGTCATGGATGCCTGTATGCAATATCAAAAACCGATGGGCGTAGTATGTGGTGTATCCGAACTTAGTGAAAAAGAAATTAAAAACTTATCAATAAAGGCAATTAAAGCAATTAAAAATAAAACAATATCTTTATCTGATTCAATAAACAATGCATACGAACTTTTAATTGAAAGATCTAAAACACTTATGGCCCAGCTATTAGGTTAAGGGCTGTCTCATGTTCATCTAAAAGTCATTGTCAAACTTGATCTATGCAGGTTGAATATACTTAATTGACAAATATATGATAAAATTATACTGGATATTTTATAAATCGCTATTTTTAATAAACCTCGGGTTTTCATTGGCTATTTCTATCGTCGTAGCCTCATTTTTCTTTATAGCTTCTCCTGAAAATTCTTTAGGTTCCTTTGTTCAGATACTTACACTAATTACAGTGATTGTTTTTTTAACCGGGGGCTTATTATTAAGTCTCGGCTATCATGAATTATATAAGAAGAAGCTCTACAGCTTTTTTCATAATCATGCAATTACAAGGGTACAACTATTTTTATCCGCCCTATTTATCAACACAGTGATTGGAATAACCCTTTTAATTTTAGTTTATTATGCATAGTATACTTGAAATTGATAGCGTTATCAAATCATTTGGATTAAGGAAAATACTCTCAGACGTATATTTGAAATGCCAAACAGGAGATATTATAGGAATATTAGGAAGAAATGGATGTGGTAAATCAACATTATTAAAAATAATTTTCGGAACACTACAAGCTGAAAATAAAACAATTAAAATTAATGGCAAAATATATTCAAATCCATACAAAACGCGCAATTTAATTGCATACCTTCCCCAATATAGTTTTTTACCTGAAAACATTACACTTAGGCGTATTGTAGATGCATATATTAATAGTGTTGAGAATAGAAGGGTAGTTATTTTAGATCATAGAATCAACAAACACTTAGACAAAAAAATAAATGAATTATCCGGTGGTGAACTGAGGTATTTTGAGATACTCTTATTGGTTAATTTAAATGTAAAATTTATACTATTAGATGAGCCTTTTTCCGGTATTGAACCAATATTTAAAGAGAAAATAAAGGAATTAATAAATGAGTATCGTATAAACAGGGGATTTATTATTACCGACCATGATTATGAAAATATAATTGAAGTAAGTGATAGGGTTCTCTTAATTACGGATGGGATATGTAAAAATATTGAGAATACTGAACAACTGGAAGAGTACAACTATTTACCTAAAGGTACAATTAGCCGTAAGGCAAACAAAACTGACGAAGAAAATATCATTCCTGTTAAATTTGAAGTTGACAAGCAAACATTAAAAGACCTTGATTTATTTGAAAATAATAAAGGGGGTTCAATTTTTTCAATTTTTAATAATGTTAAAACCATTGGTGGGGATATAACGTTTAACAAAATGTTAAAAACCCCAATTTCAAACATTAATATATTAGAAGGTAGAAAAGATTCTATTAAGTTTTTTTTGGAAGAGAAAATAAACCTGAAAATTGAAAGAGAAGATATTGACTTTATAGAGCATTATATATCGTCAAATATCTCTTTTGCCCGAAAAAATACACTGGATGCAATAATTCAAAGCATACGCTACAAAATAAAACAAACAAATGACTATTACGTTAAAATAACCGGAATACAAAAAACTATAGATTTTATCCAGTATCTTTCAGTCTTTACATCGGGCTTTCAAAACAAAAACATCCCTTACTACTTATCATCCAAATTCTTTGAAATACAGGAAATTCTTTTTGAGAAGGAATTTAGCAAAATAGTTTATTCTTCCAATGAAAAATATTTATCAGCAATTGATATTGCAAAACACGATGTTTTTTTTAGAAAAAAAGAAAAAGAAAAAATACTGAAAATGCTGAAAATATTATATGAACTTGATGTATTTGAATCAGTTGCTAATGCTACACTAAAATATAATCTTACTTTTCCAGTGTATTCAAATTCTTCAGACCCAAAAGTTCAAATAGATGGTTTATATCATCTTCTGATAAAAAATCCTATAAGAAATGATTTTCACATTGGGAAAAATGAAAATATGTGTTTCCTGACTGGTGCAAATATGTCGGGCAAATCAACATTCCTAAAATCTTTTGGTTTAGCAGTTTATTTGGCACATGTTGGATTTCCCGTGCCTGCAAAAAAAATGGAAACAACCATTTTTAATGGACTAATTACTACAATTAATTTATCTGATAATATTTTTCAGGGATACAGCCATTTTTATAGTGAAGTTAAGCGAGTTAAGGAAGCAGCAGCAATAATAAAAGAAAAGAATAAGGTTATTGTAATCTTTGACGAGTTATTTAGAGGGACCAATGTGAAAGATGCATCAGATGCATCACTAATGATTACTTCAGCCTTATCTAAAATACAAAATAGCATTTTTTTAATATCTACCCATATTGTGGAAATTACAGAAGATTTAAAAAAACATGATAATATTTTTTACAAATATTTTGAATTTAAACTTGAGGAAGAGTCACCAATTTACAGTTATAAATTGAAAACGGGTATTTCCAAAGAACGAGTTGGAATGCAAATTGTAAAAAATGAGAAAATAGTTGAATTATTAGAACAAGCTCAAAATGACCTGGACATAGTCAATAGGCATAAAAATATTGAGAATCTCTAACCCTTTTTGAAATCATAATTTATTTTCAAATATTACTCCTTTTGTCAAAACAGATATTCGTATCTTAAATTAATTTGTATATTTGGGAACAAAATCAAGCTTAATAAACAGATGAAACATCCATGATGGCAATTTTAACACACACGAGGATGATTATATGGGATAATTTACTTTGGGTGCGCATGTTGTAGAATATGGATGTTCCATCCGGCAATTAAAAATAATTAAATATAAACGGATGAATATTGGTATAGCAATAGGCAGGATTGGCGGTGTTGACGGTGTTGCCCTTGAAACAGAAAAATGGATTGAAGTCTTTAAGCGCATGGGGCATAAAGTGTTCCTTATTTCCGGGGAATTTCAGGACTGGAAAATAAAGCCTGAAAGAGATACTTTGGTTAAACAAATGTCCTTCTTTGACCCATCATGCATGTGGGACCAGGAAAATGCCTTTTTTGAACCTGATGAAGACCCTACAGAACTCCTATATCATATTGATAACTACTCTAATATTATAGAGACCCGAATCATGGACTGGATTGAGCGGAATAAAATTGATATTTTGCTATCTGAAAATGCTTCTGCACTTCCAGCACATTTATCCATGGGGCTGGCAATAAAAAAAGTAGTAACCCGAACAGGTATCAGAACCATAACCCACGACCATGATTTTGCATGGGAAAGAGGCGAACGTTATGTATCCCCTTTTAAAGGAATAAATGATTTTATAGCAGAAACCTTTCCCTTAAGGGAACCAAATGTAGTAAACGCCGTAATTAATACAAACGCTAAGAAAGATTTATTGAAAAAGTTTGGACAAGACTCTGTTGTGGTTCCTAATGTAATGGATTTTGATAAATCATTTGGCGTAAGAAATAAAACAAACGGTGGTTTAAGAAAAGAGTTAGGCCTTGATAAAGAAGACATTTTATTATTTCAAATAACCCGGATTGTACGAAGAAAAGGCATTGAAACAGCCATTCAATTAATTGATAAACTTCAGGATTCCCGAATCAAATTAATCATCACCGGTAGCCATGCCGATGATGAGGGAAGTATCTATTACAATGAGTTGAACGATCTTATCAGGCAACTAAAACTTGAGGATCAGGTTATTTTTGCAGCACATGTTATTAACCATAAAGGGCAATTGGGTGGCGTTGGTGAAACCTATTCATTGTCAGATGCCTATGCAAATGCAAATTCTTGCACTTATTTTAGTACTTATGAAGGTTTTGGAAATGCTTTTGTGGAATCCGTATTGGCAAAAACACCAATTTTTGTTAACAATTACCGCCCGGTTTACATGCCTGATATTGGTAGCAAGGGTTTTAAAACAGTTATGATTAATGATGGTATTTTAACTGATGAATCAGTAAAAAATATGGCCAAAATTATTTATAATCCTGAGCTAAACCGTGAAATTGGCGAATACAACTGGAAACTGGGCAAAAAACATTTCTCGTTTGATACATTACAGGAAAAACTGGAAGAAATTATTAATAGGTTTTAATTGTGTTTTTAAAGCTATGCTTTAAGCCAAATGTAGTGGGAATTGTTATTTAGTAATAAAGGAGTATTATAAAAAGAGTAATATTGATGCTTTCACCCTGGATGAAAGCATCAAAAGTTTTTATTGTTCAATATTTACGGTTGTATTTTCTTCAACTTCTTTCAAAGGTTTTAAATTTTCAGGTATTTCATCATCTTTATCAAAAAATGGGAAAACATCCATTATAGGAGATTCTGCAATAGCAGGTATTTCATAATCGCTAACTGAATCATGTAGCAACTCCTCAATTGCTTCGTATGCTTCTTTTACATCGTTTGCCTGCATTAAAATATAGGTGTTTGATTTTTTTTCCGTACCTTTTTCCTCGTCGAGCATTATATAACTCACTTTGCATTTAAACCACCTGTCGCCATTTTCGTTTGGGTGTAATTCACTAAAATTAGCAATTTTAATATTGGTTACATTAAATTCACCTGAGATATAGGGTTCCAACATTTCATTAATTCTTTTTTCAGCATCAGTAAACGAAACGGCATCAACCAAATAAGGTTCATTAACCTTTTTTTCTTTACCATTTTGATCCATTTTCTGATATCTTACTTTGCACTCATACCATGTACTCATTTAAGAAATTTTAAATTATAGATTTTAGATTATAAATATAGTTGGCAGTAGGTAGCTCACAGTATGCAGCTGTCTAAGCAAAGACAGCCTACTGAGAACTGCAAACTGAAGAACTGTCATCGTCCTATTCAAAAATATACAGGAATATAATATTAGCTTCCAATGCAGGTTTTTTCTCTCCCTTAATTTCAATAACAATTTTAAGTTCCGCTTTTGTAGTTCCTCGTAGATTTTTTAACGAAACAAGCTCAGCAGTCATTCTAATTTCACTGTTTACGGTAACAGCTTGCATAAACTTCAGCTTTTCAATACCATAATTCACCATCATTTTCACATTATTGAAATCGGCGATTTGTTCCCATAGATATGGCAAAACAGATACGGTTAAATATCCATGTGCGATAGTGCTTTTAAAAGGGCTTTCTGTTTTTGCTTTTTCAGGGTCAGTATGTATCCATTGGTGATCAAGCGTTGCATCGGCAAACATATTAATTTGCTCTTGTGTTATTTTTAAATACTCAGAAACCCCTAATTCTTTACCAATATATTTTTCAAATTCTTCGAAACTTCCTATTGTTAATTTACTCATTGTTTTTATTATTTATTGTGAAAAAAGTGTGCAAAGTTAGTATTTTTTATGGCATATCAATTAGTATAAAAAATGAAATTCGGCTTATTTTTAGTATATTTATAGATTTAAACTCAGGTAAAATGAAAATAATTCCCTTATTATTAATTAGCTATATGACAATTTCAAATTCATGCACCATCCAGCCAGAACCCAGTGATTTTTTTCTAAAATTAAATTATTCGCAAAAGGAAAAAAGTAAAGATTCTAACTCTCAAAATACCAACCTTAACATTAAAAACAGGATTATTGAATATTCGGTTACCCATGGTGGGTACGATCCGCGACCAAATGTTACGAAAGAATATAAAATGACCAAGGAAGCTGAAAACAAATTAATTGAGTATATCAAAAAGCGTAAATTAAATCAAAACATTAAAGAAAGCATTGATGATGTTTCGCCCGGGATTAATGTAAATTTATCTCTGAAAATTAAAATTGGAGATATTACCTCAAAATCAGACATTTCTGGCGCAGTAAATGCCTGGGGTTCAAAAGAATATTTAAAGAAACAAAATATGAAAACTATTGAAAATAAAGCTTACTATCATGAAATTCACTCTTTATTGGTTTTTATGAAGACAAAATTGGGCTATGAGGAAATTGAGATATAGAGAATATCATACATTACCAAAAGCCTCATGATAACTTATAACACCACTACAATTTTTTAAAGCGCCTTTTTCTAGTTCCTGAACCATAAAAACATTCTCAGGCACATCGTATTCTGACTTAATATTAAACTGCACCGAAGGTACAAAACCAAATTTAGGATAATACTCCGGGTGGCCAAGTACGACAACCGCTTTATAAGCTGCTTCACGGCAATATTCAAGGCCTTTTTGTACCAAAGCAGAACCAATTCCTTTCTTTTGATAATCGGGAAATACTGCCATGGGTGCTAAGCCTGCAATAGCCACATTTTCAAGATTATTTGATAATTGCACTGGACTAAAAAGTATATGTCCTAAAATTACATCATTCTCCTCAGCAACCAGCGAAATTAAATTGATATTGCTGTCTCTTAGAATATCAACCAGCTTGGCTTCACCATCGGCTTCAAAAACAGCTTCGTTGAGTTTTCTTACCTGGCTAAAATCTTTTGGCCATTCTTTTCTGATTACAATTTGATCCATAATGAATGTATTTTATGCTAATTGCTATGATACATTTTGTGGCTTTATTAATTCAGTTGCCTTATAATCCGTTTGCATATGGAATAATGGAATTGTGGAAAGCATAATACAAGCTTCCCAATCTTCCATTATTCCAGCATTCCATTAGTATATTTGTAACCTGGGATTTAGCTTTTCACCCATAACAATTTATACAACGGCAAAGCTCATTTGTCACCTTTTTTCATAGGGTTCGTGTACGGGCTTTTTATAGGGATTCTTTTTTAGTTGTTCGTTAATCCATTCAATCGCTTTTTCCAACTGATTATCTATCCCTTTTGCTAATTCAGTTTGATTTTCAATCACCTCAATATCAGGATCTACACCATGACCCTCTTTAAACCATTTCCCGTCCGGATCGTACATTCTAAAAGTTGGTACGGTAACGCCACCGCCATCAATTAGTTGTGGTACACCTGTTAAACCAATTAAACCACCCCAGGTTTTGGTTCCTAACAGTGGTCCCAGTCCAGCCTTTCTGAAATAATCAGGGAAAGCATCCCCGCCAGAACCGCTCCATCCGTTAATAAGCATAATTTTTGGCCCAAAGTTAGCTATAGGTGGCCACTGCCATTCTTCGCCATCACGGACTGCCCAATAAGCAATTGGTTTTCGGTTTAATAATTCAATAAATCGATCAGGAATTTGTCCTCCGTTGTTATACCTCTCGTCAATAATCAGTCCTTGCTTGTTCCACTGTCCCGAAAACTGTCTGACTAACTCATTTTGTCCGTCAATACCCGTGCTTCGTACATAAATATAACCAATTTTCCCACCTGTGGCTTCGTCAACTCTTTTTCGTTTCGCTTCTATCCATGCCAAATGTCTGAGTCTTGTCTCACTTGCCAATGTCTTGATTATTACCTTTTTTGCACCGACTTTTGATGGGGTACTATTTACCAATAACTCAACTGTCTTACCTCCTAATCCCTGAAAAGCATGATACGCTTCTTTAGAAACATCAAGAGCAACTCCGTTAACAGATAAGATATAATCACTTTGTTTAATATCAACTCCAGGCTGTGCTAATGGTGAACGTGCTTTTACATCCCATTTCGCAGCTTTAATAATTTTTTTAATTCGATAATATCCATTAGAAATTTCCCAATCCACACCTAAGTAACCAACATTTAATCGTTTAGCTCTTTCGTTATCTCCTCCTCCTTTATATGTATGCGATGCATTTATTTCACCTATTAATTCACCCAAAACAAAATTAACATCCCATCGGGTAACTGCATCATCAATGAGTTTTCCATATTGAAGCTTCATTGCATTCCAGTCTACACCGTGCATTTTTTTATCATAAAAATAATCTCTTTCTAATCGCCAGGCATCTGTAAATATTTGTTTCCATTCAGCTTTAGGATCAACTTTCATTGCTAAATCATCAAGTTTAAGTTTTTTATCCAGTTTCTGTTTTTCTTTAACATCAATAACAGAAGCTGACTTTTTACTTACAATTAATAGTTTTTCGCCATTTGCAGAAAGCCGATAATAATCAGCATCTTCAATAATGATTTTCTCTTCTCTTTCTTTTAAATCATAATATTTTACCGGTTTCTTTTTATCTGTCGAACCTGTATTGGGGAAATTGTGATAAATAATTTTACCTGAAACAGCTTGTAGATTATTGTAATTCCCTGCTTTCGGTGATAGCAAAACCATTCTTTCTTCAAATCCTTCTATATCAATTTCAACAGGTTCGACCTTTTCACTATTATCGTCTTCCTTTTTCGCTTTCTTTCCTTTTTCATCCTTTTTCCCCTTTTCTTCCTCTTTTTCAATTTTCACATCATCATTCTCCGCTTCCAAAGGTGATGGCACATCCTTTCTCAAAGTAATTGCCGCTAATTGTGTCGAGTTTGGGTATATAAAGGAATTATCAAAATCACTATAGTTAGGCTGAAAATTTCGACTGGTTAGTACATAAAGATATTTACCACCAGGATCAAAAACCGGTGAAGTATTTGTATAATAATCATTTGTTACCTGATGTCTTTTCTTCAAATTAGTATCATATAAAAAAATTGCAGAATTTCTATTAGCCAGTCCCCTGGAATAGGACATCCATCTGCTGTCAGCAGACCAACTACATTTAAAATTTTCAAGGCCTCCCTGGTACATCCATTTGCCTTTATCTATATTGACTGACTGATTGCTTGTAATATCAAAAATAACAATATTCATTGTCTGATCAACAAAAGCCAGCTTTTTACTATCGGGCGACCAAAACAAATTATATCTAAAGCCGGGACCATAGACCGAAAGTTTTCGTTCGGTAGCATTTTCCAGGTCAAGTAATGTCAGTTCATATTCTCCTGATTTGTCACTCCAAAAAGCCATTTTCTTTCCATCAGGTGCCCATGCCGGGTATCTTTCGGCACTACCACTTGTATTACTCAGGTTTTTTATATAACCTTTTTCTGCGGGTACAGAAAATAATTCGCCCCTTGCTTCAACAACAACTCTTTTCCCATCTGGTGATATATTCATATGTTGTATAAAATCTTTAACTTTCACCATTTTTGGTATCAGTAATAACTGATCCGTAACAACATCAATTTTCACCATTTCATGTTGCTCAGTTTTTAAATCAAAAAGATATAATTTCCCACCGGCTTCAAAAACAATGTCATCAGCCCCTAAAGAAGGGTGATGAATATCAAAATCCTTAAATTCTGTCAACTGCTTTAATTTTTTAGTAGTTGTATCATAAACCCATAAATTATATTTTAGATTTGGCCCATTGTCTGATAAAAAATAGATTTTATCACCGTTCCACATTGGGAACTCATCATTAGCAATGTTTTTGGTAATATTTATTGAAGCAAAATCATTCAAATTAAATAGCCAAATATCAGGGGCCCAACCACCACGATATCTTTTCCATGTTCGGTATACTCTTGTTCTATCAGTATAGGCAATACTTTTCCCATCTGGTGAGTATGTACCAAATTCAGCATGCTCCATAGGTAACTTTTCTGCCAAACCACCAGAAACATTTATTGTATAAAATTGGTTAAATCGTTGTTTCCCACTCTTTCTTGTAGATGCAAATAATACTTTATTGCCATCCGGATGCCAATCTAATATACGATCATTACTTCCATGGTAAGTTAGTCTTCTAGGTATTCCACCCATTGAGGGAATTACATAAACATCACTATTACCATCATAATTTCCGGTAAAAGCTATTTTTGAACCATCGGGCGAAAATTTAGGAAATGATTCTTCACCTTTTGGTGAACTCAGCTTATGTGCTGTACCTCCATTTTTTGACACAATCCATATATCACCTGCATAAGAGAAGGTAATTTGGGTTTTGGAAACATCTGGATAACGGAACATTCGTGCATTTACCTGAGCATTTAGGCTATCTTTAATAAAGTATAGCACTAAAACAATAAAGAGAAAAGTTTTGATTTTCATATAATTTGATTTGATTAAGAAATTTGTACAATTATTGGATAGTAAATATACAAAAATTAAATAAATCAATGCGAGCTATTGCTTAATAACAGACATGCATGGATTAATGTCTCATCATCATCGTGTTTATTTGATTAACCTAGAATACTGCTGAAGTAACTTATTCGGATACTTGAAAAACTACATTTCCTTTTTCAACACCGTTTACCACTATACCAATTCCATGATCCCCAGTATAGTGTTTTCTGGTACTTAAATTTTTAAAAGAATGTTTCTTTTTGATGGTATACTCACCCGGTTTGTACAGTTTTTCTGATATTTGGAATATTTTACCAGACTGCTTCCCATTTGCTTTCATAAAATATACCCGGTATTCAAGCCTGATTTTAGCATCATTAACGCTTTGGTTAATTAGCTGAAATTCAAACTGTAAATCTGTTCCGATCTTTACTTTTGATGAATCAGTTTTTAAGCCTTTTACCTCTATTTCTTTGGGATCACCAAACCCAAAAATACGCATTGCTTTACTGTTCCCTTCTTTCAACAAACTACGGCAGGCATGTTTTACAATCCAATCTGTATTTTTGGTATTTCCAATCCATTTTTCACACAAGTTCAGAACCATATCCGGATTGTCTTTTGAAATGTCATTCAGATTGTTAGCCACGCTACGACGTACAAATTCAGATTCATCATTTTTAAGTTTTTCAAGTATGGGAAATATTAATGATGGATCCTTTTTCAGGTTTGGTAACGCCATGGCCCAGGGTAACCTTGGACGGCAGCCTTCACTGGCAAACCTTCGGACATTTTCATGAGAATCTGTCGCCATTTTGAGCATAAAACTCATGCTTTTTTCTACATTGGCAATAATAAAAGGCCTAATAGCAAATTCTGAAGAGGAATATTTGGTAAACTCCTTTAATGCAGCCAATGATTCATCCCAGAAATCAAGACCATATTGCTCAACAAAATCTGGTAACACCATAGCTTCAAACCCTTTAATAAACGGTGCAATCTTTAAAAGTATTTCAAGAGCAGAAAGGTAATCTTTTGAGAATGTATCATGCAAACAATTGGTCACATGATACATTTTGGCTTTTAATTCTTTTGTTTCCCAATCTTTGGTATAAATAAGTTCAAGGAATTTTTCATTATCAAAACTTGCATATTCTTTACAAATCTCATTAGCAAATTTTTGAATGGATCCTTTTGTAAAAAACTGATTTTTGAGTGCTTCAGGCATGTGATAATTGTTTTAATTTCCGACTTGCAGCAACTACATTGCATTTTCTAATATTTCACGGCTAATTTCCAGTGTTAAATCTTTTGTTTCTGATAATGCTGTCCTACCATGTTTTTTAAGGGCATCAATTACTTCATCTATACCGTCAGCAGTAATTCCATAGTCAGATAAATGAGTTTTAACTCCTAATCCTTCAAAAAACTCTCGGGTTTTATTAATTGCGATATCAATTTTTACATCTTCGTTAGTTTCGCTAATATTCCAAACACGCTCAGCATATTGGATTAATTTTTCTCTTTTTTGTTTTTTCCTTATTTGCCAAATGGACGGTTGTAAAATAGCCAGTGTTTTTCCATGGTCGATTCCAAATAAAGCGGTTAATTCATGACCAATCATGTGGGTTGTCCAGTCTTGGGGAACACCTCCCCTGATTAAGCCATTTAGGGCCATTGTGGCACACCAAACAAGGTTTGCCCTTGCATCATAATCTTCAGTATTGTCAAGTGTCTGATTTCCAACTTCAATAAGCGTTTGCAATATCCCCTCTGCGGTTCTGTCATGAAAACGCGCATCAACAGGGTAGGTTACATATTGTTCAACTACATGAATAAATGCATCAATAATTCCGTTTGCAATCTGTGTAGCAGGTAATGTATAAGTTAATGTAGGATCTAAAATTGAGAATTTAGGAAACACCAAGGGACTGGAAACAACAAATTTCCCATGATTATATGTAACAACTGCACCACTATTCATTTCAGAACCTGTTGCCGGCAAAGTTGCAACTGTTCCTATAGGAATACAACCGGATATTGTGGACTGGACATAAACATTACTTAGTATTTTTGTGGGATCGTCGCCTTTGTAGCTTGCTGCCAGACTAATAAACTTTGCACCATCCATTACTGAACCACCACCAACAGCAAGCAAAAAGTCAATATTTTCTTTTTTAACAACTTCAACAGCTTTCATTAATGTTTCATAACTTGGGTTTGGTTCAATACCACCAAATTCGGTAATATTTCTGCCTTTTAAATTTTCTTTAACTTTTTCTAAGGTTCCAAACTTTTTAACGCTACCTCCACCATACAATAGAAGTACTTTTACATCCTTTGGTACTAGTTTATTTAGTTCTTTTAGTCGGTCTTTACCAAAAACAATATGAGTTGGGTTATAAAAATCAAAATTTTCCATTTGTGTGGTTTTGTGTGGTTAAATTTCAAAAATCTGCGTACGAAAAAAATAATTGTTAAGGTTTTTTGTTTATAATTAATGACGTTCAAAAGTCCTATCGGACGTTTTGAAGTCATCATTAAGACTTTTGAACGTCCGATAGGACTTCAAAACGTCTAAACTAAACGACATTGATTTACGAATTATAAATCATAACAATCTGCGTCAGAGTTTGTATATATTAATCCAACTTCAAAACTGCTAAAAATGCTTTTTGTGGAACTTCAACATTTCCAACTTGTTTCATTCGTTTTTTACCTTTTTTCTGTTTTTCGAGTAGTTTACGTTTACGGGTAATATCGCCACCATAACATTTTGCGGTAACATCTTTACGAACTGCTTTAACAGTTTGACGGGATATAATTTTTGCCCCAATTGCGGCTTGTATTGCAATGTCAAATTGCTGCCTTGGAATTAGTTCTTTTAACTTCTCACACATTTTTTTACCAAAAACGTATGCATTTTCATTATGAATTAATGTGGAAAGTGCATCAACAGGCTCGCTATTTAGTAAAATATCCAATTTTACCAGTTTGGCAGGTCTGTATCCTGTTTGGTGATAATCAAAAGATGCATATCCTTTTGAAATACTTTTTAGTCGGTCGTAAAAGTTAAAAACAATTTCACTCAGGGGCATATCAAAAGTCATTTCAACCCTTTCAGCAGTTAAATAATTCTGTTTTGTAAGCTCACCCCTCTTATCAAGGCATAGATTCATTACAGAACCGAAATAATCCGATTTTGTAATAATTTGTGCAGTAATATAAGGTTCTTCTATGGTTTTCATGTATTTAGGGTCGGGCAAACCAGCAGGATTATGCACATCAAGAGATTCACCTTTAGTGGTTGTTACTTTGTACGAAACATTAGGGACGGTAGAAATCACGTTCATATCAAATTCGCGATCAAGCCTTTCCTGTATAATTTCCATATGCAACAACCCTAAAAATCCACAACGAAAACCAAAACCAAGTGCCATGGACGATTCCGGTTCAAAAGTCAGAGAAGCATCATTCAGTTGTAATTTTTCCATTGAATACCTAAGTTCCTCATAATCATCTGCATCAATAGGGTAAATCCCGGCGAAAACCATTGGTTTTACCTCCTCAAATCCCTCAATAGCTGCATCACAAGGGTTTTCAACAGTAGTTATGGTATCGCCTACTTTTACTTCCTTTGATGTTTTTATACCAGAAATAATATAACCAACATCCCCGGTTGACATTTTAGCCCGGGGTTCCTGCTTTAATTTTAACACCCCAATTTCTTCGGCAAAATATTGCTTGTCGGTATTTACAAATTTTACATTTTGCCCTTTTTTCAAGCTACCATTTACAATTTTAAAATAGGCAATAATTCCTCTGTATGAATTAAAAACCGAATCAAATATTAATGCCTGAAGCGGTGCATCAGAATCTCCATCCGGATGAGGAACAACATCAATAATTCGTTCAAGAATTGTTTCCACCCCTAAGCCAGTTTTACCACTTGCTTCAATAATCTCATCGTGATCACAACCTAATAAGTCAACAATTTGATCTTTCACCTCCTCCGGCATAGCTGATTCCATATCCATTTTATTCAGGACCGGAATAATTTCCAAGTCGTTTTCAATGGCAAGATAAAGATTTGATATGGTTTGTGCCTGTATCCCCTGTGTAGCATCAACGATTAATAAAGCACCTTCACAAGCTGCAATTGATCGTGAAACTTCGTATGAAAAATCAACATGTCCAGGTGTGTCAATCAGATTCAATACATAATCCTGACCTTCATGTTTGTGATTCATTTGAATAGCATGGCTTTTAATAGTAATGCCACGCTCACGTTCTAAATCCATGTCATCTAAAACCTGTGCTTGCAGATCTCTGGCAGACACTGTATTTGTTTCTTCCAATAAACGGTCAGCTAAAGTGCTTTTTCCGTGATCAATATGTGCAATTATGCAAAAATTCCTAATATTCTTCATTTAATCTATATTTTGCTGCAAATATACGGTTTTTTCGAAGAATTCAGTATAATATGAAAACAGCCTCTTTCCCAACATCTAAGCCAATTGTCCCAATAAGTAGTTTTGATATTTTTATTTTTATAGGTTTCCTAATATTATTATTACATTTGTCGACTAAAATTAGAGGGTTGAAGCTAATTAGTTTTATTTGTTTAGATACCGATTTTTTATACTAAAACATGTACAAGTTTAGCTGAGCTGAGCTCTTCGAGGTTCTGGTCTCTTGTTACTGGTTGATTAATGCAAATAATTAACATTCAACATAAAACGATCAGAAACCAGCACCAAATCTTTTATAACTAACAAATTTACATTAAATAAGACACGTCTGACAATACGGATGGATGCTAATTATTATAAATTATGTGGTCAAAGTTTGCCAAAATAATTTTACATTATCGAATCATTGTTTTAGTCATTATTGCTATAATTACGGCATTTATGGTTTACCAGTCCCGAGGTATAAAGCTGGATTACAATTATGCCTCATTACTTCCAAAAACCAACAAATATTATGTCGAGTTTGAAAAATTCAAAGAGGTTTTTGGGGCAGGTGCTAATATTACCATAATTGGTGTAAAAGATGAACACTTTTTCGAATTAAACAAATTCAATGATTGGGTAATCCTGCAAGATTCAATAAAAAATATTCACGGTGTAAAAACGGTCCTTTCACTGGCAAATGCCATAGACATTGTAAAAGACAAAGAGAAAAAGAAATTTGATATTAAGGAGTTATTCGGTAAGAAAATTCAAGACCAGAATGAACTTGACAGCCTTGCCCAATTGTTCAAAAACAGACCTTTTTACAAGGGACTTATTTATAACGACACCACTCATGTTATTTTAATGGCAGTAACTATGGATCAGGAATTGATAAATAGTAAAGCCAGGGAAAAATCCATGAAAGAACTGGAAGATATAGTCTTATCTTTTGGTGAAAAATATAATTTGGATGTTCATTTTTCAGGTTTGCCTTTTACCAGGAACAAAATATCTTTACTGATACGCAGTGAACTGTTTATGTTTATATTTCTGGCCATGTTTGTAACAGCAGTAATTTTATTCATGTTCTTCCGATCCTTTAAGGTTGTTTTTTTTTCTATGTTAGTTGTGGGTATTGCTGTGTTATGGGTTGTTGGAACAATGGGGATTTTTGATTATAAAATCACTATCTTAACAGGAATGATCCCCCCATTGATTATAGTTATCGGGATTCCTAACAGTGTGTACCTTCTAAACAAATATCACAATGAATATAAACGGCATGGCAATAAAATAAAAGCTTTACATACCATTATCAGGAAAGTTGGAAATGCAACTTTTTTAACAAACCTGACTACGGCACTGGGTTTTGCAACATTTATTGTAACAGGAAATAAAATTTTGGTTGAATTTGGTGTAATTGCCTCACTAAATATTTTGGGAGTATTTGTGCTTTCAATTTCACTTATACCCATATTTTTCAGCTACGCTTCACCACCAAAAGATCGACATGTAAAACATCTTGACTATAAATATGTTAACTTTTTCATCGAAAGATTAGTTCGCCTTGTGAATAACAGAAAAAAACTAATTTATGGAATAGCCGGGCTTATTGTTTTTTTGGGACTATATGGAATTTCCCTAATTAAAACTGAAGGATATATTATTGATGATATCCCACATGACAATCCCGTTTATGTTGACCTTAAATTTCTGGAAAAAAATATTGGCGGGGTAATGCCTTTAGAAATATCCATTGATACAAAAAAGAAAAAAGGGGTTTATCAGTACAACAACCTGAAAAAAATGAACCAACTGATAAAAAAACTTAAAAAATATCAGGACCTTTCAAAACCAACCTCTATAGTAGATGCATTAAAGTTTGCCAGGCAAGCATATTACAACGGTCAAAAGAAAAGCTATAAACTACCTTCAAAAAACGAATTGGCGTTTATTTTACCTTATCTTCCAAAAAAAGGTGAAAACAAGAATTTTAATACAATGGATGCATTTGTTGACAGCACAGGTCAAATTGCCCGTATCAGTTATCGTTTAAACGATATTGGCACCATTCGTATGCAAGAAATTGCAGATAGTATTCAGGCTGATATTGCAAAAGTTTTTTCATCAAAAAAATACATTGCTGGTGTTACGGGATCAAGTATTATATTTACCCTGGGGACTAACTTTTTGGTGAAAAACTTGTTTCAAAGTCTTGCCCTTGCCATATTATTAATTGCTTTTTTTATGGCAACCATGTTTACTTCTCTACGGATGATTATAATTTCCCTTATACCCAATTTTATACCCCTACTTTTTACATCCGCCATTATGGGATATTTTGGTATTCCAATAAAACCTTCAACCGTTTTGGTTTTTAGTATTGCTTTTGGTATTTCGGTGGATAATGCCATACATTTCCTGGCAAAATACAGACAGGAGCTTAAAGTTACTAACGGAAACATTGATGAAGCAGCAATTCTTGCATTAAGAGAAACAGGTGTTAGTATTATTTATACCGCCAGTATTCTTTTCTTTGGTTTTGGAATTTTTACTATATCTGAATTTGGTGGTACCCAAGCACTTGGACTTCTTGTTTCCATTACATTATTTATAGCCATGTTATCAAACTTAATACTTTTACCATCTTTACTATTAAGCCTGAAGCATACTGTAAATGTTAAAATATTTAAAGAACCATTAATAAAACCCTTTGTAGATAATAACAACAATAACCAGGAAAATTAATTCTAATTATTTAAGCTTATCAATGCACTCTTTTAAAGCACTTCAGCAAATAGTTGAAAAACATCTCGAAGAAATTGAATTCAATGCCAGGCCAAAAGAGCTTTATGAGCCGGTTGAATATATTTTGGGAATTGGTGGTAAAAGAATCAGGCCTTCACTTGTTTTAGCTGCATACAACTTATTTAAAGATGATGTTGAAAGTGCTATCAACCCAGCTTTGGCACTTGAGGTTTTTCATAACTTTACCCTGTTACATGATGACATCATGGACAAAGCTGATTTAAGGAGAAACCAACAAACCGTTCATAAAAAATGGAATGAAAACATTGCGATCCTTTCAGGTGATGCAATGTCAATAAAAGCATATGAATTACTTGCAAGTGTTCCAAATGAATTTCTATCTGAAGTATTGCAGGTTTTTAATAAAACAGCCCTACAGGTTTGTGAAGGCCAACAAATGGACATGAATTTTGAAAACCGGCTGGATGTTTCTGTAGATGAATACCTTGAAATGATTAAACTAAAAACATCAGTATTGATAGCAGTTAGCCTGAAAATTGGTGCAATTATGGCGGGTGCATCAAATAGCGATTCACAAAAGCTTTATGATTTTGGCTTAAATATGGGGCTGGCTTTTCAATTGCAGGATGATTATCTTGATGCATACGGCGATATTAATGTTTTTGGTAAAAAGATTGGCGGCGACATTGTTGCCAATAAAAAAACTTTTTTACTCATTAATGCATTAGAAAAGGCTGATAAAGAAAATGCAGGGGAACTACAAAACCTGATGACAAATACAGATATTGATGAGGACCAAAAAATTAAGGCGGTATTAGAAATCTTCAATAAACTAAATCTTGACAGTTTGCTAAAAGAAAAGATGGTCTCATATTATAACAGGGCTATGGAGGCTATGGATAGCTTAAGTGTTAGTAAAGAAAGAAAACTTGTTTTAAAAGAATTTACCGGAAAATTAATGAACAGGGAAAGCTAATATTTGTTGATTGTTGATTTGAGGATTTGCTTATTCGGAGATTTAAAAAGCAATCAAATAAGCGAACCAACAAATAACCAATTATTCAATGCCCAATCGCCAAAATTAAAAAATTACACACATACATGCTCCTAAGCCTAATTACAAGCACGGCCTTCGCTCAAAACTACCCTGTGCAAAGCAATGTCATTATTGCCCCGCCATATTTTGTGTATTAAATGTATTAACAGCAGGTCTCGTTTTGAACGATGTAATGATTCTTCTTGGACTTGATGGAAACAAAATTTTCAACTAATTTTTACATTGATGTGAATGGTAACTATAAAGGACACGAATTAAAATAGATTTAAATGAAAAAATATTATTTCCTTGTATTTTCATTGATTATTACGATATTAATTTTCTATAAAGTTGGAATATTTGATAGATTAAATTTAATCACTAACAAAATTTCAATAAAAAATAATATTAAAAATACTAAATTATCTCAACAGATTAAAATTATAATGCCTAATTCCCCTAAGATTCATGACACGATTGTCTTGTACGAAAATAATAAAATAAGATATAGAAAAACTAAAGATTGGTACGGCAAAGATTATATTGAAGTCATATACAGAAATAATAGATTTAGACATAGTTTCAATATTTACAAATTTCATTCATGGCACAAAGTTGAATATAAATTAAATATTAATTCATATTCAACTAATTATATTTTGTTAGAATGGAAATTATCTACAAAGTGGTATGATAACTTTGGAACAGATACGATTATTTTATCCCCAGCTAACCGAGGTGAAAAATAAAAAGTGTATTCGCTAAAAAGTTGGCAGTCAATATTCTACCGTAAACAATTAATAAATGGTGTTTTAAGGATTTGGTGTTTTGAAAAAAACTAAGATAAATAAGCGAAAAAATAACCAAACACCAATGACAGCGCAGCGAATAACCAATTACTACTGAAAGAACATTAACCTTCCTCTTCCGCAACTGGCATCACCCCAAAAAGCGAAAAAATAATTTACTTCAAGCATGATTTTAGCACTAAAAGGGTTTGTTTTTGCATTTGTACCTGTTGCACGGTAAATATCATCGTTTAACACATAAAAAGAAGTTGGATCTTCAACAAAATCACCTAAAGCATAAGTTCCTCTCAAACCAACATTTACAGATAACCGGTCGCCTCTAAAAGCTGCAAAACCCAAACCAAACATTAAGCTCTTATATTTATCTGCAAAATTATCAATGTAATTATTCCTGGTAATTCCATCAATTGAATTTGTTTCTTCTGCCGATTTTAAGCTATTGAAAACCGGTCCGGCTTCAACATAAAAACCATAAGCACTGGTGTATCTCAAATTCAAAAGAATATCAAAAGATTTAAACTTTTGCGTTTTGGTATAAGAATCGGTTCCGGTATTTATATCGTAATCTTGCTTAAAAGTTGATAATAAAGGCTCTACATATATACCAAAATTGTCACCAAAAGTTAAACCAAACCTTGCACCGAAATTATAAGCCGGACTTAAAAAGTTTATTGTCGTATTGTCATCTGCAAAAACATCCTGGTTAAAAAGAATAGAATTACCATAACCACCCTTAACTGCTAAACTTATCCATTTTATGGTAGTTCCTCTTTTTTTGGCTCTCTTCTGGGCATAAAGATTGATTGATAATAGTAAAATTACGAGTACAAAAACAATTTTTCGCATGATACGTTATTTTAGGTTTATATATATAAACTCAAAGTGAAATAAGTTTATTGTAAGCAAATATACAAAACCTATCTAAAAAAATGCATAAAAAAAACGGCACTATGGCCGTTTTCAACTATGTATGTGAAAAAATCTACTCTGATTCAGCGATTAACGCTATTTCTTTATTTAATTCCGGTATTAATTCAGGACATGGTATCGTTCCATTTTGCTTATAATAATTCATTAATTTTGCTTTGCTTTCTTTTATTTCATTTTTTGTATCATACGAAATTGCTAAAGCCAAGGCAGCACAATCAACACAAGCAACACATCCATCACCTTCAGATACCATATTTTTATACTTTTCGTACAATTTATCGGCTCCCTGAATTGTATTTGCTTTTTTTTCTTTCTTTTCTATGATACTACAAGAAAATATTCCAACAGAAAAAAAAGAAACTAAAAATATTAATACTAAATTTCGCATTTAAAAGATTTCCAATTTAATAAATTAATCCGAAGAAGAAATCACGATTAGAACACAAAGAGGGCTGATGAAGGAAATGAAACTAAGCATCGTGATCCTTCCTGGATTAATACCTTAACTAACTATTATTTAAAAATGGTTTAATTTGTTTGTTTGAATAGTTCAAAATTACTGTTTAACCTATGACCTTACAAGCAAAATGAAGTTGACTTAGTAACTGGTAGCTTTCAGGTAATAACTGGTATGTTTCAGGCAATAACTGGTAAGCATATTTTTGCATTTTTATATCTTTATATGCGCATTTCGCATATGTGTCATGCTTGATATTCAAAATGTTACCTGGTTAGTTCTAAAAAAAGTAAAGGTCTTACCTTATCAAAAATAGATAAACATGTTGTTTTGTTTGACAATTATTAGTTTTTCAGTGATGAACTCTTTATATTTTAAGATTAAATGGAACTCATTTCTAATTAAGGAATATTTTATATATTTAGATCCATGAATTTTTTGTTTTACTCTATAAAAATAGAACTAAATGTCACATAAAGAAAAAGTTAATATACTTGAAACTAAAATAGCAGAAGCTTTAAAAGGTGGTGGAGAAACACGTATAGAAGCACAACACAAACGTGGAAAACTTACTGCAAGGGAACGTATTGAATTACTTTTAGACAAGGGTTCTTTTCAGGAATTGGGAATGTTTGTTACCCACCGCTCAAATGATTTTGGCCTTGAAAAACAAAAATTTCTTGGCGATGGTGTGGTCACAGGCTATGGAACTATTAACAACAGAATGGTTTACATTTTTTCTCAGGACTTCACCGTTTTTGGTGGCTCATTAGCAGAAGCTTATGCTGAGAAAATTGTAAAAATAATGGATATGGCCATGAAAAATGGAGCGCCTGTAATTGGCTTAAATGATTCAGGTGGTGCCCGAATCCAGGAAGGTGTTGTTTCTTTAGGTGGTTATGCTGACATTTTTTATCGTAATACACGTGCATCAGGTGTTATTCCACAGTTGTCGGCAATAATGGGCCCCTGTGCAGGTGGTGCGGTTTATTCACCAGCTATTACTGATTTTAATTTTATGGTTGCAAATACATCCTACATGTTTGTTACCGGGCCTAATGTGGTGAAAACAGTTACACACGAAGAAGTAAGCTCTGAAGACCTTGGTGGTGCACAAACTCATGCTTCAAAATCAGGTGTTGCACATTTTACCGCTGATAATGAAGTTGAATCTCTAAATCAACTGAAACAATTATTATGCTACATCCCACAAAACTGCGAGGAATTACCCCCGGCAAAAGAGTACAAAAGTACTAATGAAAAGCGGCCAGAGTTAAACACAGTAATACCGGAAAATCCCAATCAACCCTATGACATGAAAGATGTTATCTGTAAGGTAGTTGATGAAAAAAGTTTCCTTGAAGTGCATAAAAACTATGCGGAAAATATTATTGTAGGTTTTGGCCGCCTGGCTGGTAAAAGTATAGGTATTATTGCAAACCAACCTGCCTACCTGGCAGGTGTGCTGGACATTAACTCATCAAAAAAAGCTGCTCGTTTTGTCCGTTTTTGCGATGCTTTTAATATTCCCTTATTAGTTTTTGAAGATGTCCCGGGTTTTTTACCAGGTACGGATCAGGAATGGAATGCTATCATAACCAATGGTGCCAAACTGCTGTATGCTTTTTCTGAAGCAACTGTACCACGAATAACTGTAATTACCCGAAAGGCCTATGGTGGTGCTTACGATGTTATGAACTCAAAACATATTGGTGCCGATCTGAATTTCGCCTGGCCTACTGCCGAAATTGCTGTTATGGGCGCTAAAGGGGCTGCTGAAATCATTTTCCGTAAAGAAATCAAAGAGGCTGCAAATTCGGAGCAAAAGCACAAAGAAAAAGAAGATGAATACAATTCAATGTTTGCAAATCCCTATAAAGCAGCAGCAAGAGGTTACATTGATGAAGTAATTAAACCTGAACAAACCCGGGAAAGATTAATAAGGGGTTTTAAAATGTTGGAAAACAAAGTGGATAAACTGCCTAAGAAAAAACATGGGAATATTCCGTTATAGAAAAAATGATTAATGGACGATGAAATTAAAATATTATTGATATAGTTGTTGGTATAGTTGTGGTATATTGTAGAGACAAGGCATGCTTTGTCTCTACAACCATCAAATTAAACAATCAAACAATTATTAAAAAAATATTTAACCAATAAAAAAACCGAAAAACAATGAACAACGGTTTATACCAAAATAAATACCGTATTGCGTCAGCCCGTTGGCAAAATTGGGATTATCGTTGGAATGCGGCCTATTTTATTACAGGTAATACAAAAAACCGGGTTCATTATTTTGGTGAGATCGTTAACAAAAAAATGCAACTATCTAACATAGGCGTTATAGCTGATATATTCTGGCATGAAATTAAAAATCATGCAAAACATGTGGAATTAGGTGCATTTGTCGTTATGCCCAATCATTTACATGGAATATTAATTTTAAATGATCCCAATAATTTTAACAAAAATAAAAACAACGACCTTGACGTTGAAACAAGGCATACTCTGTCTCTAGAATCTGAACGGCGGACAATTGGACAAAAACGATTCCAAAATCAGGGAAAAAATTCGGTATCATCAATTATTGGTTCTTACAAATCTGCTATATCAAAACATGCACACCGATTAGGTTTTGAATTTGATTGGCAGGGACGTTTTCACGACCATGTTATTCGTGATAAAGAAGAATATCAACGTATTCATAATTACATTATCAATAATCCAGAAAAATGGGAAGATGACAAATTTTATGACAAACCATAATGGTACAATATTATAAATTGTATTGTTTTTAAAATCGCAGAAAAAATTCAGATTAAAAAATACAAAACAATTTGAAAAGAAAAATAGTAATAGCAATAACAGGTGCCAGCGGTTCCATCTACGCACAATCTTTAATCAAAAGATTAAATAAAGAGGACATTCAGAACCAGATTAAAGAGGTGAATATTGTTCTCTCATCAAACGCGAAAGATGTTTGGGGGTATGAAATAGGTACATTTGATGAAAAAACAATCCCATTTAAAATATTTGATAAAAACAATTTTAAGGCACCTTTTGCTTCAGGATCATCAGGTTTTGACACTATGATTATTTGTCCGTGTTCCATGGGAACGCTTGGGCGGATTGCAAATGGGATTTCAAATGATTTAATTAGCCGTGCTGCTGATGTTATCTTAAAAGAAAGGAGAAAACTAATACTTGTTACAAGGGAAACACCTCTTAACCTCATCCACATTAACAATATGAAAACAGTTACTGAAGCAGGAGGCATTATTTGTCCGGCGACACCATCGTTTTACAGCAAGCCACAAACAATTGATGAGCTTGTACAAACTGTTACTGACAGGGCACTAAATTTGGCAGGAATTGAAATAGATAATTACCGGTGGGGTGGCTGATAGGTCTGTTGTTTCAAACAAAACAATTTAACAATATAACCATTTAACAATATAACAATATAAATGTTATATTTTTGCATCCATACTAAATAAATTCACCATTGAACGAAACAAAGAAAAAAGTATATTTTGCATCAGATTTACACCTGGGTTTACCGAATTATGAAAAAAGCCTTGAAAGGGAGAAACTTTTTGTAAAATGGTTAGATGAAATTAAAGAAGATGCCCACAGCATATACCTTTTAGGCGATATTTTTGATTTTTGGCATGAATGGAAACGCGCAGCACCACAAGGGTTTGTACGGTTATTGGGTAAGATAGCTGAAATAACAGATTCTGGCATTCCGGTTCATTTCTTTACTGGCAATCATGATATTTGGGTAAAAAAATACCTCCCACATGAAACAGGCGTAATCCTTCACCGTGAAGAATTTACAACTGAAATATTTGGCAAGCAATTTTTTATGGCCCATGGTGATGGACTGGGACCAGGCGACCCGGGTTATAAACTACTTAAAAAAATATTTACCAATAAGTTCCTGCAATGGTGCTTTTCACGTTTACATCCTGATTTTTCACTTTGGATTGGTCATAGCTGGTCGCATAACAGACGAATGGCTGAACGCTACCCGGTTTTTCATGGCGAAGATGGTGAATGGCTTATCATGTATTCAAAAGAAAAACTGAAAAAAGCACATTTCGACTATTTTATCTATGGCCACCGGCATCTTCCGGGAATTTACCCCATTGGTAAATCAAGCACTTATATAAATTTAGGAGATTGGCTAAAACATTTCACTTATGGAGTGTTTGATGGAGTAGAGTTTAATTTGAAATCTTATACGAATTAAGAACACAGTAATTTTGAAGTTCTTAATATTAAATCGCAAGTAATCGTTAAAAAACTAAAACATGGCTAAATAGTTAAACTGTTATATTGTTGATGGATAACAATTTAAACATTTGTTTCAAATTCAAAATACCCCCATATACATTTCATTATATGGTAAATTTACGATTTTTTTTACTGAGTTCAGAGTTTATTTAAAAAGCCCTGCTTTAAACCCAACAATAGGGTAAAACCCGCTTATCCATGCGCCAACTAGTAAATATCTGATATAATCAAAAAGTTCACCTTCAGGAAATAACACTTTAAAGCCAAGCATAATACCAATGGTGGTACTGATGCCAATGATGTAACGTAAAAACTTAATGCCCAAATTGGCTTCAATTTTAAACGGCAATTTGCTTTCTTCAATTAAAAAGCCTGCAATAGCACCGGTAGCAACACCAACAAGTTTAAAATAACCAGAATAATCCAAATTACTATCTAAAATAAAATGATTTAGGATAAGCAAAACAATTGCAAAAAAGTAAATCACAATTAAAGTGATATATAAAACCTTGTTAAACTTTTTGCTGTCTTCAAAGATTTTTGAAAGAAAAGAATATAAAATTAAGGGAATCAATAAACCAAACAATAAACCAAAAAGCACATCAACAGGCCAATGCACACCTAAATAAACCCTTGAAACCGCTACCAAAACAGATAAAACAATAGCAATTACCCAAAACCAGGTTTTTTTAATTATCAAAGCCAGTGTGCTAAACATGGTAGTAACCCCTTGGGTGTGGCCGCTTGGAAATGAATAACCTGTTGCGGTATGCACTCTTTTGCCCACGATTTCTTCCAAAGCCTGAAAAGGCCTTTTGGTGTGAAAAGCTACTTTTATCAGGCTATTTATTAATACTGAAATTAAGAAGATATAGGTTAAAATAAAACCTTCCTTTTTTGAAATATTCCAATAAACCCATGTAACTACTGCAATAATAACATACTGTTCGCCCAACATGGTGGCGAATGTAAATAAGCTATCTAAAAAAGGATTGCCAATCGTTTGAAAATAATTTAAAATTGTTTCTTGCATTTTTTATTTTATTTTTAACTTTTTCTATATTCATTTTATTTAGTATAGCAAAGAGATATTAGGGCAATCGCTTTTAGAAAATTAGTTGCATAATTAAATTTTGAATTGTTATTTATCGTAAATATTGCCACAGATTCACAGATTCCGAAACAAGCTACGCTTGTTTTCTGAGAAATCTAATAATAATTATTTAAAAATCTGTGAATCTGTGGCATATTTTATATACTTAAACAATTAAAAAAAATAAAATAACAATTTCAGTTTTAAAAGCGATTGCCCTGAAAGAGATATAAATGCTTATGCACTTTTAATATTTTTCAGTTTCTTTGCAATATAAATATTTATTTTGGAAAATATGGACTACCAGCAAATCTTAGATAAAATATACGAAGAAGTAAAACCATTAATTGGTAAAGGAAAAGTGGCAGATTATATTCCTGCTTTGGAAAATGTTTCACCAAATCAATTTGCCATGGCTGTTTCAACTGTTAAGGGTGAGGAATTTGTGGTTGGTGAAACTGATAAAAATTTTTCTATACAAAGTGTTTCAAAAGTGTTTACCTTAACCATTGCCATGGATATATTGGGTGATAAACTTTGGAAAAGGGTTGGACGAGAACCATCAGGCACAAGCTTTAATTCATTGGTACAATTAGAGTATGAAAATGGAATACCCCGGAACCCATTTATAAACCCCGGTGCCATTGTGGTTTCTGATGCCATTTTTGAAGGCCGGGGCAAAACAAAAAACCGTTTACTAAAATTTGTGAGGGAAGTATCTGGAAATAAAAGCTTAACCTATGACGAAGAGGTTGCCGAATCTGAACGGAAATATGGAAACAGGAACCGGGCAATGGCTAATTTAATGAAAAGCTTTAATAATCTAAACCAAACGGCTGATGATGTGTTGGATATCTATTTTCATCAATGTGCTATTAGTATGAGCGCATTAGACTTAGCCCGTTCATTTTTGTTTCTCGCTAATTCCGGGGTTGATCCTAAATCCGGGAAAAAAGTATTAACCCGAAGAATGACAAAAAAAATGAATTCAATAATGCTCACCTGCGGACTTTATGATGCGGTGGGTGACTTCGCCTACCGGGTGGGTTTACCTGGTAAAAGTGGTGTTGGTGGCGGCATTGTGGCTGTAGTTCCTGATGAACTTGCTGTTGCTGTATGGTCACCTGCTTTAAATAAATACGGGAATTCCCATGCAGGTACTAAGGCTTTGGAACTATTTACCACTTACGCTAATAATTCCATTTTTTAATAATCCCTGTTATTAAGAAAATCATTTCATTAATAACTGTATCAAACTGATTCGGTGATTCAGAAGAGCAAAATATTTTTGGATTTTATCACAGGATCTGTTCCGATTTTCCCGAAAAACTTTCATTCCTTTGCACTTTAATAGCCCCGTCCTAAAAAGATTGTGTGAAAACTAAAAACAAATGATTAGCAACGGCATAACTTGTCCCATCCTTCAACGGGAAATGCCGGTGCTAGTTATAAAAGCTATTTGCAAGTTCGTTTTCACACGCCCTCTTTAGGGCGGGGAAAGGTTGTAGCTTATTTACCCCTCTCTCAAAATTTTCCAAGAAAATCGGAACAAGCTATGCATAATTCAGGCTAGTAATTATACCCTTTTACCTCAAAATAAGATTGTGGGTGTAAACAGGCCGGACACATATCAGGTGCTTTCTTTCCTTCATGTAAATATCCGCAATTTCTGCATTTCCACACAATTTTATCACCTTTTGCAAATACTTTACCTTCCTGTAGGTTATTATAAAGTTTGGTATAACGTTCTTCGTGCGCTTTTTCAACCGTTGCTATCATTTTAAAAGCTACAGCTACTTCCTTAAAGCCTTCTTCTTCAGCAATTTTAGCAAATTCAGGATATAATTCTGTCCACTCTTCATTTTCGCCTTCTGCCGATGCTTTTAAATTCTCTAAGGTAGTTCCTATTTTTCCAGCAGGATAAGCTGCAGTAATTTCAACCATTCCTCCTTCTAAAAACTTAAAAAACCTTTTAGCGTGTTCTTTTTCATTTTCTGCCGTTTCTTCAAAAATACCGGCAATTTGTTCCAAGCCTTCTTTTTTTGCCTGTTTTGCAAAATAATTATAGCGCATACGTGCCTGTGATTCACCGGCAAAGGCCTTTAATAAATTTTGTTCTGTTTTTGTACCTTTTAAAGAACTCATATAAATTTAAATTAATTGTTAATTAAATACTGTTTTTATCACTATAAATTTACACATAATTTATAATAAGTCAAAAATTTAAAAGATGAAGCCACTTAATTTATTCTCAATAAAAATAATTAATGATGCCTGTCAACAAAGCAGGTTTTGATTCCTGAATTTAGATTCACAAACCGGAAAATTTGCGAATGTGGGTTAAAACACTTACGTTTATAATAAACTATTTAACCTGACATTGCTTGTATTGCCTTACCCGCCTTAAAAGGCAGGGCTATTGATATGTCTCATATTTAAAGTTCAAACATAATTCAGCTTAAAAATTTTATTAAAAATTCCTATTTCCAAAATATAGTTATTATATTTCGCAGTGTTTAAGCCTAAAACCATAATTTATTTTTCAATTTTCTTAACATTACTGTTTTGCAGTTGGAATTTATCTGCCCAAAAGAAAAACCTGATTTTCGAGAATTATTCCAGTGAACAGGGGCTTTCTCAAAACTCTGTTGATGCCATAGCTCAAGACCATTATGGATTTATTTGGTTAGGAACTGAAAATGGGTTGAACAGGTTTAACGGATATCAGATTACCACTTATTTTCATGATATAAATGATAAATCAAGCATTTCATCTGGTGATATAAATGATATAGTAGTTGATGAATATAATCGTCTTTGGATAGCTACTGCAGGTGGGCTTAATTGTTTTGATCAGGAATTGGAGACATTTTATTCATGTATATCCAACAATAAAGACTCCTGTAATATTTCAGATAACAATATTAATTGTGTATTTATCGATTCAGACCATTACTTGTGGGTGGGGACCCATAATGGTTTAAACAGAACAACTTTGCCAATCAGCAAAAAGATGACGTTCAGTCAAATGGCATTTAAAGGTTTTTCATCAAAACTCAGTAACAAATACATCACGCATATATTTCAAGATCTTGAACATAACATTTGGGTTGGAACCCAAAATGGTTTAAATAAGTTGCATAAATCAAACAATGTAGTTTCTCAGTTTTTCCCATCAATTGATTCAAAAACGAAGGAAAATGAAATTACAAGCATTAATCAAGATTACAAATACAGGTTTTGGATTGGGACAAAAAATGGTCTTTTTTGGTTTAATGAGGAAACCAATGCTTTTACAGATTTAAAGGAACATGAATATTTCCGAAAAAATAAGGCTGCCAACCAAATAACCCATATGCTTATTGATCATTCTGGTCGTATTTTTGTCAGTACTTATGGTGGCGGGTTGCTTTTGTTTTCTGAAAAAGAAAATCAGTTTTACACTTATAAAAATCAACCCGGGAATAAGCTTAGCCTGACAAGGAATTTTATTTACAGATTATTTGAAGACCAATCAAAAACACTTTTTGTTAGTGTTGCAGGCAAAGGTTTCTGTACTTCAAATCTTGATACAAAGAAATTTGAAGTGTTTAGAAAGAGTACGAATAATAACAATTCTTTAAAAAGCAGTATTGTTCGCACTGTGTTTTGCAACGATAACAAAACTATATGGATAGGGCTTCAAAAAAACGGTCTTGATAAATTTGATATTTCTAATAATACTTTTTCCCATTTCGATTTTCATTCATTAAAGCAAAACAATCAGGAAACTACAGTTAAATCTGTTTGCCAGGAAGATTCAGAGAACTTATGGCTAGGTACACTTGAAAAGGGGCTGGTTTTATTTAATACAAGTTCTGGTTTTTACAAAGAACTTAAGTATTCTGCTAATGAAACCACAAGTACCATAAAGAAAATTTTTGATATGGATAAAGACCTACATGGAAATCTTTGGATTGCAAGTTTTTCTGATGGACTTTATAAACTAAACATAGAGGAAAACCAATTTAGCCACTACAGCAAAAACAAAAAAGATAAAAATAATATACCAAGTAATAAAATAACATCTGTATATGTAGATAAAAAAAACAGGGTCTGGTTCACAAGTTGGGGCAGGGGTTTAAGTATGCTGGATCAATTAACAGGCGAAATTGAACATTTTAGAAAAGAGAGTCATTCAAAAAACTCAATGCGTTCAAATTTTAGTACCACAATTTTTGAAGATAAAGAGGGCGTTTTTTGGATTGGGACTTCTGTGGGCTTGTGCCGCTTTGATTATAATACTAAAAATTTTGAAAATTATAACAGGAAGGATGGTATTAAAAGTGAATTCATTTATGCCATTGAAGAGAATAGCAATGGTGATTTATGGGTAAGTACAAATAGTGGTCTATCAGTTTTTAATAAAAAGACCAAAACATTTATCAATTTTGATGTTAAGGATGGGCTACAAGGTAATGAGTTTAATATAGGTTCAAGTTGCAAAATGCATGATGGCAGGTTATTATTTGGAGGCATAAATGGCTTTAATATTTTTCATCCTGACAGTATTTTTTTAAGCACGTTTTCTCCTAAAATATCAATAAATAGTTTTCAACTGTTTAATAAAGAAATAAAAATTAAAAAGGAATACAATAATCAAATTGTACTTTCAAAATCAATTTTAAATACTGATACCATACATCTAAACTATGATAATAATTTTATAAGTTTTGAGTTTACTGCACATGATTATTCAAACACAAATACAGTACAATATGCTTATATATTAGAAGGTTTTGAAGATGAATGGAATATTGTTTTAGGAAATAAAAGAATTGCTACTTATACGAATCTTGATCCCGGGAAATATATCTTCAATGTAAAATCAACTAATTCTGACGGAGTTTGGGGGAAAGATATAAAAAAGATTGAGATCATTATTGAATCACCTTTCTGGAAAACTGCCTGGTTTATTTTTATATTAATATTTTTCATAATCTTTATTTTTATATTGATTTTTAGATTTTTAAGTAAGTGGATTATAAATCAAAACAAGAAACTAGAAAGGCTGGTTGGTCAAAGAACGATTACTATTGAACGTAAAAACATTAACCTTGCTGAAAAAATAGCTGAAACAAATAGCCAAAAGGAAGAATTGCTTGCACAGGCGGAACAACTAAAATATTTGAATTCAGAATTAGAGGTACTTTCAACTGTGGCAACAGAAATGAAAAATGCCTTGACCATATTAGATGCTAATGGAAACCTGTTGCTGGCAAATAAGGCATTTGCTGATATATACACACTTACTTTCAAAGAAACAAAAAATAAATATGGCGATAATATATTTAAAATACCATTTCCTGAATATATTTTAGAAATTATTAACCGCTGTTTTAAGGAAAAGGTTTCTGTTCAATTTGAGATGGAATATCCACTTGAATTAACAGGTAAGCAACTTTGGGTTCATTCAAATATGACACCTGTCCTTACTAAAGATGGTGAAATACAAAATGTAATTATTATTGATTCTGATATAACAGAAGTAAAGCAACGGGAAATTCAGGTACTGAAATTGGCTGAAAAACTACAAGCAAAAGCAGAGGATTTGAATCTTAAAAATCTTGAACTGGAAGATAAAAATATTCAAATAACAGAACAAAGTGTTGAACTGAAATCGATGACCGAAAACCTCGAAATAACGAACAAAAACCTTGAAGGACTTGTTTCTAAAAGAACAAAAGATTTAGAAATTGCTAAGGAGAAGGCGGAAAAGGCAAATAAATTAAAAACCGTATTCTTGTCAAACCTTTCACATGAAATAAGGACCCCGATGAATGCCATTTGTGGTTTCTCAACTTTGATGAGTGATGAAAATGTAGATTTAAATTCCCGGAAAGAATATTCGAATATTATTAATGATAATGTTGATTCTCTATTGCTGCTAGTGGATAATATCATGGATTTATCAAAACTTCAGGCTAAACAGATTAAACTGGATAATAGACCAATAAATGTTAAAAGTAAGTTAACAGAAATATACTACATGTATATTGTTGATGATCTTTACATTAAAGAAAACGTAAAGTTTGAATTAAAAATTGATGGTATTAACCAGACTGTTGTTAAAGCTGATGAAAAAAGGTTTAAACAAATTTTCTCTCATTTAGTTGATAATGCAATTAAGTATACAGAAAAGGGTAACATCGTTTTATCTGCAGAAATTGAAAACCCGGAAAATAACAGGCAATTATTAAAAATCTCGGTTAAAGATACGGGGATCGGAATTAAAAATGAGGAACTTAATGAAATATTTGAACATTTTCGTACCATAGACGATAAAATTAAGCTATACCGTGGCACAGGTCTAGGACTGGCTATTGTTCAAGAGTTACTAAAAGTATACGATTGGGAGATTATCGTTGATAGTACATTAGGCAAAGGTAGTACGTTCACTATTGTTATCCCCTTGTAGCAATATTTTCCAGCAATTATGGCATTTATTCAGAAGGTTTTACTGCAGGGTCCTTTTTAAATTTACACCTAAAGCCCCAGGAACCCAGGAAAATAAAACTATTATTAAAGTCCCAAAGTGGTGCGATTTCAGCATGAAGCGAAAATTGCCGGAATTTTTCTATTGGCCTGAATTGAAAACCGACAGGTATAAAAATTCCATTAATTGAATTTATTACCCCACCTATACCAGAATAAAAATCAAATTGATTATTGGTAACAATGTTGTATTTTAGTACCAGTTCTGGTGTAAAATCATCAAAAAACACATTGGTGTATAAACGTAATTCTGCACCAATTTTATCCGAAAAATCATATTGAATACCTGCTTTTGGAACTGACGATGAATAATAAGATACACTGAATTGTGCGAACAAATTATTTTGTATAAAAAACAGACTGAGGATAATTCCTGAAACTATTAATGTTTATTCTTTTGGTTTACTACTTTTCACAAACAAACTGCTAAAATATTTCCAATATGCCAGTTGAAACTGATAACCACCAGCTTGTTGCATTAATTCATGTTCCGTTAATAGTCCCTTATCAGTGGGTTTCATTTTAACCTTCTTACTTACCGGGTTATGCAATCCATAAAACTCAGGATGAAACTGAACGCCTAACACATTTTTGTATTTTTTATGGTGTAGAGCTTCAACTACTTTTCCATCAAGGGAAGTAGCCACCACTTTAAAACCTTTACCAATATTTTTCACCGCCTGGTGATGACTACTTACTACCATGGGTTGGTCATTTTTATCAAGCTTAAATTTTGAGGTAAAAAACTTATTATCTATCAACTTAATTTTATGAAAGCTATGGTTGTTAAGGGTATTGTCCATATTTATATTACGCCAATAGCTTCGGTGCATATTATTTTCATCCAATGCCAATACATCCTCAACGTATTTTAAGCCATAAATATCAGAAGGGATATCCTGGTACATATCGCCACCAGTTGCCACATTCATTGTTTGCATGCCAAGACAGATCCCTGACACAACATAATCAGGGTTTTGTTTTAGCAAGGGTTTGTGTTTATTATTTTCCCTGCCCAACAAATGGTAAAGGAAAGAAAGTTCGAAATAATGACGGTTTGGTGTTCTAATACCCGTTAACAGATTAGTTTTTTGTCCATAGGTAACCGGTGGTATATCTGCCCCACCCAGAAAAATAATCCCATCACTATTTTCAAATAGTTCTTTAAAACTTTTAGTGCAGGAATTCTCTTTATAAAGATTGTTCTTGTTTAAATCACCATCTATTTTTTTTAGTTTTATGTAAGGGATTTTATTGACGTGCAAATAGATAGCAGCATCATCATAACTAATTTCATTTTTAGTATAAAAAACAGCCTCATATTCCAAATTTTTAATATTAATAATCTTATTATCCGTTAGGTACACCAGGGATTTTAAATAAAACACACCCGGGTTGACCAGTATGATTTTGGTTTTATCTGCATTCTTATTAGTATTTTGTGCATATATTCCTGTAAAAGAAATAGAAATAATAATAATTGTTAATAATAATAGTTTTCTCATTTTTTTATTTTCTTTAAATAATTATTAAACTTGGTGTAAAATCCCTGACAGCATTCTATTTTAAAACAAAGTATCAAATAAGAAAGCGTCAAGAATAAGGCTTGTGAAGTCTTAAAATTTAGGCGTTTACTTTTTGTAAATAACTGAATTTTAAGATGAGCATAACGCCATTATTGGCGTTTTCTTGGACACTACCTAAATTCCTGGACAGGTTCCGGTTTATTGTCCAAAATAGTTTCAATCTCATCCATTATTTCCTTATCTAATTTCTCAACAACATCTAATGATTTCATATTCTGTTTTACTTGCTCAACATTTGAAGCCCCGGTTATTACTGTACTAACATTATCATTTTTTAAAATCCATGCAATAGCTAACTGGGCGAGAGGGACATTAATTTTTGAAGATAATTCAGCTAGTTTTTTAGTTTTTCCCAGCCAATTGATTTCACCATAGCGTTCAAGAATCCATTTATATTGCTCATTTGCCAAGCGGCTATCTTTCGGGATCCCTTTATTATATTTACCACTTAAAATTCCGCTTGCTAACGGACTCCAAATGGTTGTGCCCATTTTATAATCTTTAAATAACTTTAAATATTCTTTTTCCATCTTTTCGCGATGAAACATATTATATTGAGGTTGTTCCATACTTGGTGCAATTAAATGTTCCCTTCTGGCAATTTCATATGCCTCACGAATTTCTTCAGCACTCCATTCACTGGTTCCCCAATAAAATGCTTTTCCTGAATTAATTACATAGTTCATTGCACGAACTGTTTCCTCAATAGGAGTGTAAGGATCTGGCCTGTGACAGAAAATTAAATCAACATATTCAGTTTGCATTCTTTCCAAAGCAGCGTTGGTCCCTTCAATAATGTGTTTTCGTGAAAGCCCTTTATCATTTGGCCCTTCGCCACCCCAAAAAATTTTGGTAGATAAAACAAGGTCAGATCTTTTCCAACCCGCTTTTTTTATGACTTTGCCCATGACAATCTCTGCTTGACCAGCTGCATATGCTTCAGCATTATCAAAAAAATTGACCCCATTATCATAAGCTTCTTTCATAATTTGATAAGCCTCATCAACATCAAGCTTATCACCAAAAGTTACCCAGGCACCCAAGGATAAAGATGATACTTTAAGGCCTGTGTTTCCTAAAAACCTGTATTCCATAAACAATTAACTAAAAACAAAAGAACAAAATTAATTTGCTACCCAAAGCTACTGTAGCACAGCTCTCCAGAGCTGTGTAATATATCAAACAGTTTTGAAAGCTGTTCTACTCCTTATCCTTAAAAAGAAAGCTGACAATGCTAACTATAATACTAAAGAAAAGCGCTGACCAGAACCCATCTACATGAAAACCGGACACCCACCATCCTGCTATACCAACCATAGCAGCATTAATTACCAATAAGAACAAGCCCAGCGTAAAAACCGTTATTGGGATGGTTAAAATCGTTAAAACAGGCTTTACTAAATAGTTAAGAATTGCCAAAGCAATGGCTACAATTATAGCAGTTATAAAGCTTTCTACCTGTATTCCAGGTAATAGATATGCTGCAAAAAAAACGGCTACAGCGGTAATTAACAGATTAATTATTCTTCTTCTCATAACAGCATTTTTATTTAGAATTCTTCAAGTTATAAAGATATTATTTTTTAAACAATTTCCTGACTTCGCTTTCTAATAAATTATTTTTGGTGTCAAATTCAGGAACCTGGAAATTTTTGTACTTCTGTAGTGATTTTTCCAAGTTGAACTTATTTTGATCAAGTGAATAAAACCACATCTTCTCTTTTAATCTCTTTGCAAGATACTCTTGCTCAGTTTGCCCTGGGGTGGGGACTAATATGACATTTTTTTTAAGCTTTATGTAATCCATTATACTAGAATATCCGGAACGTGAAATAACTATTGGTGTAGCTACAATTAGTTTGATTAACTCCTCAGTTTCAATATGGTTTATAAAATCAATATTGTTTTGTGAATAAATGTCTTTGATACCAGGCTTTCCACGAACAATTAGTGCTTTTATGTTGTTTTTTTTAATTTCTTTAATTAGCAAATCTTCAAAAATGCTGCGTTGAGGTTCAGGGCCGGAAATAATAGCCAGCATTTCATACTTTTTTGCAAATTCATTTTGGACGTTGAACCTCGATAACAGCCCAATATACTTAAAGTTTTCAGGCATTATTGCAGGGTGTGAAAGAGCACCGGCCAAATTATTTTCACCTGGTAAATCAGGAATCCAGCAGGTATCATATTTATTGATAAACCAATAATTAACCTTATTTACAATGGACT
This sequence comes from Bacteroidota bacterium, assembly GCA_039714415.1. Classification (GTDB taxonomy): domain Bacteria; phylum Bacteroidota; class Bacteroidia; order Bacteroidales; family NBLH01; genus NBLH01. The sequence continues at coordinate 3,642 of JBDLJL010000017.1, read as the reverse complement.
GCATTAATTTCAACCATCCCGGCAACTGAATTTCAAGTTGGTGTGTAATAAATACAGAATAAATATTTTTATTCCAAAGTCCAAACCGGTTATCAGATATTACGATATTAACATTTTGGTTTGCAACAATTTTTTTTAGCTGTTGATGCTCTTTTTGGATCCCATAAAGAATTTTAGGAATAGAAAACAGCATTTTAAATGCCATTCGTTTTCCTTTAGGATATTTTATCTTAGTAGAAGGTATTTTTATAAAAGGAAGTTCAGGAAATTCAGATTTCAAAAAAGACAAAGGGTCCTTATCAGCACCAATAACCACATTAAATTCATTTTTTAATAATTTTTTAATAATGACAACATCCCTGCTTGCATGGCCCAGCCCCCAATCTAAGGGACAGATAAGAACAGTTTTCAATTTTACTTCAACTTAAATTTAATGGTTGAGTTATATTCAGGCCTGATCACATCAAATAAACTGGCTTTTAAAGTAGCTTTTTTATTGTTTTCAGTTAATGAGATATTAGGATTACCTACTTTTTTCACTTTTCGGTCAAAAGTAAAAACCAGTTCATATTTATAGTAATCTTTCATGGAAGCCATTTCACTTGTGTTTATGGAATCGTTTTTCGATTTAACACCTTGATAGACCAAAGTTTTTCCATTGCGTATAAAATAAACATGGTTATCATCATCCTCATTTTTCATAAATGAAGAGTTCCCATCGTCCGAAGCATTCATTGCTTTATTTAGCATTTCAATATCAGCAAAATCATAGCTTAAAAACATAACTTTGTCATCATCCTGCCAACCATAATTAATATTTGTTACACCAACCCCTTTTAACTTTTTAGCACTCTCTTTAAACGCAAAATCAAGGGAATCTTTCATACCGGCACTTTGAGTCCCGGTAGAATCCACTCCGGCCATCATATCCATAAAGGATCCCATGTCAATTGCCATTTTTGCCGAACCCGAAAAATCTTTCTTAAAGTGGAACTCCTGTGTTATTGTACAACTTGTGAAAAACAGTGCTATAAAATAAACTAAAACTTTTAAGTTTCTCATGTAAATAGGTTTTAAACAATATTTGTTATTATGTATGAATTACTCAAGGCAGTCTCCAAAAACCCTGTTCTCTGCATTAAACCTTGATAATTGAATTTTTAGAAGCCAGCTCAAAGATACGTTATATTTTAATATGACTTTCGAATAAAAGTTGTTTTGTGTTTTCAACTATACTTTTACGCCCAAAACCATAACATCATCAATTTGTTCCTTATTTTTTTTCCATTTAGTAAAGATATTATCAAGAATTTCCTGCTGCTCAGTCATTTTTTTATCAGCCATAGAAATTAAAAGTTTTCGAAACCGGACATTATTGAATTTTTTACCAGTTTCACCACTGAACTGATCATAGTAACCATCAGAAAACAAGAAAATGCTATCGTTTTTCTGTAAGCTAAATTCAATATTTGTAAATGGGTGCTCCTTAACGTGGCTTCCAATTGGCTGACGGTCAGGTTTTATTTCAATTAAACTATAATCTTTATTGTTATCCGGCAAATAAAATTTAATCTTTTCATTCTCTGCCAGTTTAAGGTTGCTTTCTTGGACATTCTTTCTCAGGATATAAACCGGGTTGTTAGCGCCAGCATAATGCATTTTCATCGTGTCGGTATCAATTGCGCATAATGCCAAGTCCATTCCATCTTTATTTTCGTAATGTTTCCCTGTTTGGTTCAGAGCGGATTTTATTTGATTTCTCAGTATATCAAGAACGGTAGATGCCTTTGATAAATCATCTCTTCGAACAATTTCATTTAACAAGGTAATACCCAACATACTTAAAAAAGCACCCGGCACACCATGACCTGTACAATCAGCTACAGCTACAACGATATAATTCCTAATTTTTTTTACCCAATAAAAATCGCCACTAACGATGTCTTTTGCTCTAAAAAACACTAAGTGTTCAGGGAATAAAGTACTTAAAGAATCATTATCAGGTAATATTGCTGTTTGAATTCGCCTGGCATAATTTATACTGGAAGTAATTTGTTTATGGCTTTTTTCAATTTCTTCTTTTTGTGATGAAATTTCCATATTTGCTTCTGTCAGGCTGTCAGCAATTGTTTGTATTTCTTCATTTTGATTATTTAATTCCTCATTTTTTAGTAAAATATCATTCTTTTGACGTTCCAATTGCTTGTTTGCTTTTTTACGTAAGAGATTCAGTCTGAATGAAATAATTAAAGAAGACACGCCAAGTAATAAAGCAATACCTAAAACAATAATAAAAGCACGCTGACTTTCCTTTTCGGCATTGAGCAGATTAATCTGATTTTGTTTCCTCTCCTGCTCCATTGAATACTGTATATTCAGTATTTTTTCAGATAATTGTTGATTAAAAAGACTATCGTTGTACTGTATAACCATACCGAGATCTGATGCAGCTCTTTGATAATTTGCCATTGCCAAATGAATATCGGCTAAGGTTTGATAGGCATCCCTTATTCGTAATTTTGAGCCTATTTTTTGCGAAATAGCAAGACTTTTTTCTGCATCAGTTTTACTTTGAACATGTTTCCCCTGATTTAAATACAAGTTTGCTGTCTTGTTATAAATATCAGCCAATAGATCAAGGTCATTGCTTTTTATTATCCCTTCTAATGATTTATTATAATAGCCAATAGCTTGTTCAAAATTGTTTTCGGCAGCATAAACGTCAGCAAGATATTTAAAGGAAACAGCTATTTTCCCTGTATCACTCATCATTTTCCGAATCTCCAGGGATCTTAAAAAATGCTCTTTAGCCAGCTCTAAATTACCATTTAAGAATTGAGCTCTTCCAAGATTAAGGTAACAATAGGAAATCATTTCATTATTCGAAATGGAGTTAGCAATACCAAGCGCATTTTTAAGGTTTATTATTGCTTCAATATGGTTTTTTTGATACAAATACAAGTTCCCAAGATTTATATAAGCATAACCTTGTTGCTCCAGTATATTGTATTTTCTTGCCAGTTCAAGTCCCTTAAAATAAAAATCAAGAGCTTCAGAATAATTACCGGTATTTCGATAAGCAACACCAGTAAAACTATAAGCTTTTACAATACCCAACTTATAATTTACTTCATCCGCTAAAACAATAGCCTCTTTACCAAATTTAATGGCATTTTCAGGTTCAGAGTTTCGTAACTTCCAACAAAGTTTCGTTAGAACATCTACTTTTATACTATCATCAACTTGAGTTAAAAGTTTTTTGAGACTGTCAATAGAAGCATCACTCTGTGAAAAAGCAAACGAATTGAATAAAAGGGTGATAATAATTAAAAAAAATAATTTTTTAATCATGATAATGATATTGGTTTTGGCAGATACAAAGATTGATATTATTGCGGAAAGAAAAAAGAAATAGGGACTTACTCGTAGGGCAAACGCATGAAGAAGTTATTCTTAATAAATTTAATAAAATATTTTTAATTTGCAAAAAGCAATAATTAAATTGGTTAATTGTCAGAATATCTGCATATTGATTTGCTTAACTTTAATGAAAAATAAAATTACAACAAATTAATGCCACAGATTCACAGATTAAAAAATAATTAAAATTATTTTAACAAAAAAACAAGCGTAGCTTGTTTA
>JBDLJL010000016.1:0-47734 GCA_039714415.1 Bacteroidota bacterium | reverse complement strand
GGTGTTGCGCCAATTGCTTTACGGATTCCTATTTCTTTAGTCCTTTCTTTAACAACAATCATCATAATATTACTTACACCTACAATTCCGGCTATAATGGTTCCTATCCCAATAATCCAGATAAAAATTCTAATCCCAAGGAACAGATTTTGAAATTGTTGGAATTCTTTGAGTGTATTACGAATATATACAGCTTGTTTATCTTCAATGTTGTAATGGTGTCTTTTGGCCATATTAGCCCTCATGTTTTCAATCATTTGTTCACTTTGGGCTACAGGGACAGTTGTTGTAATAGTTATCCTGTGGATACTGTTACCACCACCAAATACTCTTTGTGCTGTAGATACAGGGATGTAAATACGGTTCATGTCGCGCTCACTTGGATCTGTAAATATTCCAACTACTTTAAAAGGGACCCCATTTACATTAATGTATTGACCAATTGGGTCAACACCATTTTTAAACAATGCTTCCGCTACCGGTGGACCAATAGCTGTTACTTTTCTATATTTTTGTATGTCAAGTTCATTTAAATATCTTCCTTCTTTTACTTTGGCATTTTCTATGTAAATATAATCAGGGTGGACACTGATTATCCCAAAACTACCAAATTCACTCTTGTATGAAACTGTACCGGTACCTCTTATGAAATATCTTGCTGACATATGTTCAATGCCCTTGATTTTTCTCTCTAATTCATTATGATCTTCGTTAGTAAAACGTATACGCCTTCCCAGAGAATACCCTTTGTAAGGCATACTTGTCTGTCCCGGCGAAAGCCAGATACTATTTACTGCATCTTGTTTGAATTGGGTTTCAACTCCATTTTGTAAACCTTTGCCTGAGCCTAAAAGAATAATAAGCATGAAAATTCCCCATGCTACACTAAAGCCCGTAAGAAATGTGCGTAGCTTATTTTTTTTGATGGTACTAAATATTTCCTGCCATTTGTCAATATCAAACATGGCTTACAATTTTTAGGTGATTTTCAACAGCAACGTGTTCACCATTTACTGATTCAATGATACCGTCTTTAAGCCTGATTACTTTGTTGGTCCTTTCTGAGATATCCGTCTCATGCGTTACAATTATTACGGTAATTCCTTCGTCATTAATTTCTTTAAAAAGTTTCATTACTTCGTATGATGTTGAAGTATCCAATGCACCTGTAGGCTCATCTGCCAAAATTATTTTAGGCTTAGTAATCAATGCTCTTGCAATAGCAATCCGTTGTTTTTGACCACCTGATAGTTCATTTGGCATGTGATGAGCCCATTCTGTTAGCCCCATTTTCTCAAGGAACTCCATGGCTTTAATGTTTCTTTTCTTCCTGCTTACATTTTGGTAATAAAGTGGGAGTGCAACATTTTCCATGGCATTTTTGAATGAAATCAGGTTAAATGATTGAAAAACAAACCCTATATATTTGTTTCTGAGTAAGGCTGCTTTTTTTTCTGACATATTGCTGATATGCATATTGTCCAGATGATAAATACCTTGATCATAATTGTCAAGTATACCAATTATGTTTAATAATGTGGATTTTCCTGAACCTGAAGAGCCCATAATGGAAACCAGTTCTCCTTCCGCTATATCAAGGTCAATTCCTTTTAAAACGTGAAGTTTATTTAAACCGGTAACATATGATTTGTGAAGGTTTTCAAATCGAATCATAAAACATTAATAAATTAAGGTAAAAACTAATTACATTTGAGCAATAGGCAGTTTTTATGCCAATTGGTTTAATTGCCAGTAAGCTAGGTGTTAACAAATTATTAAAGGAATGTCCGTTATGAAAACAATGTTCGTTTTCGAACACAAAAGTTCCATAATCGTACACTTTTAGTAATTTATAAGAGAGAATAAATTTGCTTATACTTTTGATATTTAAAGTGTTGTGTTGTTTGGCATATGAATTGATTTTAAATAATCGGTTAATTAAATTATCTTTATGTCGGGTTTCTAATGGGTTTAAGTTTCCCGGTTTGATAATTGAGGTTAATAGTTAAGGTAATAGGTTGAATGCCACCCTGGGGAGGGTGGCATTTTTTATTTCATAGCTTTTTGTCCAATAATTGAATATCAGCACAATACAATATTTTATCGCTATAGTTTAGATTGTCTGGGATATTTTAAAAAATCACCTTGTCCATATTTGGCAAGTAATTAGTATACTGGCAATTAGTAATTAAATAAAAGCAACATTCATTTTAATTTCTAATTACTTGATATTTAATGTAAAACACTAGAAAATAAGTATCACAGAATATTTAAACCTGAGCCTATTTTATTTAGATATCGAACACTGAATGATGAAATTTGCTGACGCACAAAAATAATTTTAATTATTTTTACAGAAAAACAAGCTATGCTTGTTTTAAAATCTGTGAATCTGTGGCAATTAATACTTTGAGGTCGCAGCAGATATAATTATTATTCCTTTTTTTCATGTGTTTGCCCTAACTTCTATGGACAAAACATTCAACACTCAACATACAATATTCAATTTTCATTCGGCAAATTCAACTTCTTTTTGTAAATGCAAAAAACCAAAGTTGTAATAGGTATATTATCTTAACAAAACTTTTCGTAATTTTGGGCGTTGTTTAATTATTATCTTGAACTGATAAAAAGGAATTTCAATGAATAAAAGGTTTCCATATTTTTTAGTTGTGCTTATTTCATCTGTATTATTCGCTTCCTGTTTTACTGCACCACCAACAAAGACTGAGAAAAAAGTAACAAGTTCAATTTACAACCCTTTTATGTACAGGCTTCATCCTGAGTATGTTGTATATTGTCAAAGTAAAAATAAAAGTTTGTTGTATACAAAAATTTATTTATCTGAATTACTGTTTAGCCCGATGGGGCCCAAGAAAAAATATCGTGGAAAAATAAAAATTGAATATAAAATATTTCCTGCCGAAAATCCTGAACAATTAATTGATAGTGCCAGTGCTGAATTTACCATTAGAAAACAAAAAGGACAAAATAATATTATTAGTTATATAAAACTGAAAGATCAAAGTGTTAAAAAGTATTACTTGCAAATAACTACCACCGATATGTTGCGGAGGGTAAAAGTGCAGAACTATATTTATGTTGATAAAGAGGATGATGGTTCAAGGCAAAATTTTATTGTGAGTTCTAAAAAAACAAAACAACCATATTTTAAAAACTTTTTTCGACCCGATCATTTTTTTTCAATAAAACATAATAATCCTGTTGATAGTATTTATATAAAATACTATTTAAATGAAATACCTTTGCCTTATCCCCCTTTTGCTTCGTTAAAACGTAGCGATATTAACACTGTTTCGGATAGTATCTGGTCGGTAAGTGGAAAAACGGCTTTTCAGTTCCATGAAGAAAAAAAAGGTTTTTATTTTTTGCAAACTGATTCAACGTCATCATACGGACTAGGGATGGTAAACCCAGGTGAACATTTTCCTTATATTAAAACATCAGATGCGATGGTTAAGCCTTTACAATACCTTACAAGTACTGATGAATATAATGATTTGATAACCAGCTCAAATAAGAAACTGGCAGTGGATCGTTTCTGGTTGGGTTGTGGAAAAAACTCTTCAAGAGCAAGAGAATTGATCCGAATTTATTATAACCGCTCTTTATACGCAAATATTTATTTTACTTCGTTTACACAAGGGTGGAGAACTGACAGGGGGATGATTTATCTCGTATTTGGACCACCTAAAGCGGTAAAAAAATATCCTACAAAGGAAGTCTGGCTATATGGTGATCGTATGCATTATAAAGTTCTTCAATTTGTTTTTAACAGGGTTGATAATAATTATACAGATAATGATTTTGTGCTGGAAAGACATATTGATTTTAAAAAGTTCTGGTTTAGCGCAATTAAAAGCTGGCGGGGTGGTACTGTATATGATGTTTTTCAGTAGAGTAAGGTTCAAGTTTCAAGCAAAAAAGGTTATAGTTTCAAGAAAAGGATTTTTGATTGGAATATTTTAAATAAAGAAGAACGTAAAAAATTACACAACATGGTAGTAGAAATACTAATTCCTTGTAAAAGAAAAGGCTGTATAGATATTTGAAAAATATGCACTATTCTAAACTACAGCCTAAGTCAATTGTAACATTTTTAACACTAGAGACTTGAAACCTGAACTTTGAAATTTGGAACCTGAAACTTTTTACTTGAAACTTAAATATTAATTTCGCAGAAAATATAAGACTAAATGGCATTAAAGAAAAAAGACCTGATATTTGGAATTCGAACGGTAATAGAGGCAATAAAGGCAGGCAAGGACTTTGATAAAATTCAGGTACAAAGAGGTACGCAAAGTACTTTATTAAAAGAGTTACTTGCAATAGCAAAAACAACAGGTATTCCGGTGCAATTTCTTCCTGTGGAAAAGTTCAGGGTTTATTCTTATAAAAACCACCAGGGAGTAATTGCAGTACTTTCTCCTGTTACTTACCAAAAAATTGAAAATATATTACCTGATATCTATGAAAGGGGTGAAGACCCATTTATTCTTGTATTAGATGAAGTTTCTGATGTCCGGAATTTTGGGGCAATTTCAAGAACTGCTGAATGTGCAGGAGTACATGCTATTGTGATACCAGATAAGGGTAGTGCCGCAATAACTTCAGATGCGATTAAAGCATCTGCTGGTGCATTATATCAGATCCCTGTTTGCCGGGTCCATAATATACTTGGTGCAATTGATTTAATGCAAGAAAGTGGCTTGCAAATAGTTGCTGCAAGTGAAAAATCAGACAAAGATTATACAGAAGCCAAATTTACCGGTCCATTAGCAATTGTTATGGGTTCTGAAGAAAAAGGGGTTTCACACAAAATATTAAAACTATGTAATAATACAGTAAAAATTCCGATATTAGGAACAATTGATTCATTGAATGTATCTGTTGCTGCAGGTATATTACTTTATGAGGCAGTAAAGCAGAAAAAAACAGGGAAATAGTTTCTGAACTAAACTACAAAATTCCCGGATATGAACAATTGCTATTTTTCGCTGTCATTTGTTGTTATTTGCCCTTTGGGCGTCATAAATAGTTATTGGTGAATTAGTGCTTGTCAAGAAATAACCTTTACATTCAAACTTGTTCTTTTGCCCTTTTTCTGCTTGAAATAACGCTTTAAATAGCTCGCTATTTGCAGTTTATTTCAATTTGAAAAAGAACAAAATAACCGCCTTTTAATTGTAAACTTTATTCCTGAACAAGCACTTAGTAATTGGTTTCGCTGTTTATTTAACCTGCATTATTCCCAACCTGGACAAGCCAGAAATGCTTTGACGCAGATTAATGCAGATATTTATGATTAAAAAATAGCGTTTTTTTTCAACAACGTAGTTGTTGAAAAATCATAAAAATCAGTGTAGATCTGCGTCAAAAAATATTACTATTAATTTTCTGCCAAATAAAACAACAACATTAAAATTAAGGTACTAATCAACTACCAAATGACAATTGACTACTAAAATTTTAGAAACCTATGAAATTCACCCACCAGATAAAGAGGAGGCGAAATTAATTGAAAATAATAATTACGTTTGGATTTTAACAGTTAGTGTGCTAAAATACGTTTGGAAAAAAGCATTTAAAGTGTAAAAATACGTTTGGAAAATATTATTTTTTTTAAGTCCGCAAGTTATACTTTTCTAATTGATAGTTGCGGTGTGGCTTTTTCAAAAAAGATGATTTGTTATTGTGCAAAATGCAACATGTTAACAATCTATACCGAAACATATGAAGTATTAGATATTTAATAAAGTTTAACATTTAGTTAACTTCAATTTTTCAGCAAATCAATACTTTTGCCAACCAATTAATTTCTGTATAAAAAAAAATCACTTCTTAATATTAAAACCATTGTTTTACCGATAGAATAAATCAATTTACCGATTAGCACTTGAAAAAATTCATAGCACACCATATTTTTGGCCATTATTGGTAACCTCTAAATATCCCAACTTATTCGTTACTCTGATTTTTTAAGACACTCATTTACAAGAGTAAAATCGAGCCTAAAAAAATCAGAAAGCCCTTGTCCGCCGTACTTCGTACTAAGGAAGGCGAGGCTCGAATTTTGAATTTTTAGAGATCACCTTATTAATAAGGATAAACATAAGTGTACGAAATCGTGCACAAAAATCCCAATATCGGACATTGGGTTTAAGTTTGTTAAGTTTTGAGAGAGTGCTATTGGTAGATAATGAGGCGTTTAATGCTGGTGGCATAAAGATTGGTAACAAGCATGTTTTAAATAGAAAATTGTCTAAATATTTAATAAGCGCATAAAAAAACACACTAATGAAAGAAAGAAAAGTTATTATTACTGTGGCTGTTGTCCTAATATTAGGAATTTCCTTTGGCGGGATGACAATTTTGGGAAATCTTAAAGAAGAACCGAAAAAGGAACCAAAAGAAGTTGCTAAAAGATATGTATTGGCCCAACCTGTTGAGTACAGTGAAACAAACTCTAATATTACAGCTTCGGGCCGCCTTGAATCTCAGGATTTTTTTGATTTAAGTGCTGAAGTTCAGGGAAAAATCCTAAAAGGAAATGTCCCGTTAAAAAAAGGTCAAAGCTTTAGACAAGGGCAAACCATTGTAAAGATCTACAATAAAGAGTTTGAGCTTAGTTTGAAGGCACATAAAAGTAGGTTTTTGAACGCCGTTGCAAATTTATTGCCTGATTTTAAGGTTGATTATCCTGATAATTATCAGAACTGGAAGGATTTCTTTACAAATATAGAATTAGATAAAGATTTACCTGAATTACCGGGAATTGAGTCTGAACAGGAAAAAATATACCTTGCAAGCAAGAATATTCTAAGTGAATATTTTACTATTAAAGGCGAAGAAGAACGATTAAAAAAATATAATGTCAGGGCCCCATTTTCAGGTTCGTTCTCAGATGTTTATTTATATACCGGGTCAATTGCCAATCCTGGAAGCCGAATTGCTAAATTAATCCGTACAGATAAACTCGAATTAGAAGTTCCTGTTGATGAATATGAAGCAAAATGGGTTAAAGTCGGTGATGTTGTAAAAGTTACAAATGAAAATGGAGAGGGTAGCTGGAAAGGAAAAGTCGTTAGAAAATCAAACTATGTGAATCCCTCCACACAATCAATAACTGTCTTTGTCAGCCTTAATTCAACTTTTACAAACCCAATTTATAAAGGTATGTATTTAAATGCTGAATTCCCTGGCATGACTATGGCAAAAACAATGGAGATTCCACGAAAAGCCGTTTTTAACAGTAATGAAGTGTTTATAGTACGGGACAGTGTTTTGGTTAAGCATGAAATTGTTGTTCATAAAATAAATGAAAACACACTTATATTTTCCGGAATTAAATATGGTACTGAACTGGTAATGGAACCACTGATTAATGCAACTGAGAATATGAAGGTCAGCATTATCCGGTCAAGGTAGTATGCAATTGACTAATGATTAAATGGTGATTTGAGGATTTGTTGATTTGACAAGCATTCAAATAACCAAATAACCAATATAACAATTCAATAATTTAGAATTAATGAAAAATTTAGTTAAAAGTTTTATAAAATATCCATTTTATGCCAATGCCATAATCGTTGTTTTGATTTTAGCTGGTACCATCTCTTTGCTGAATACAAAAAAATCTTTTTTCCCGGAACAAAAATCTCGTTTTATTACAGTTTCGGTAAGTTATCCCGGGGCATCACCAAAAGAAATGGAAGAGGGGATAACTACCCGGATAGAAGAATCGGTACGTGGTATTGTTGGTATAAAAGAAGTAACTTCAAATTCAATGGAAAATTATTGTCGTGTTAGAATTGAAACTACTGGCAAATATGATTTGGATGTTACGGTACAGGAAGTTAAAAATGCAGTAGATGCTATTAGTTCGTTTCCTACTGCGGCTGAAAAACCAATAGTCTATAAACAAAGGGCTACAACTAATGCTATGATGGTAGGTTTGTCTGGTGATGTGGATTTGCTTACACTTAAGAAATATGCACAAGAAATTGAAGAAGACTTCCTTACTTCAGGTGTGATATCGCAAGTTAGTGTTGCAGGTTGGCCATCGTTGGAAATATCAGTTGAAACTACAGAAGAGGACTTGCTTCGCTATCAATTAACTTTTGATGAAATATCTAATGCTATTTCATTGAATAATAGGGATATTTCGGCTGGTTTAATACGGTCAAACGAGGAAGAATTATATATTCGTTCCAGGGCAAGGAATGTTGATCCAAACAAGATTGGTGAAATAATTATCAGGGCTAACCCAGATGGTAGTTTTTTACGGATCAGGGATGTTGCTAATGTTAAAAAGAAATTTGCAGATGTTGCAAGTGATTTTACTATGAATGGTAAACTTGCCGCCTGGATTAATGTTCAAAAGCTAGGGGACGAAGATCTTGAGAAAATTGCAAATTTTACGAACGAATATGTTTCAAAATTCAATAAAGAGCATGAAGAAGTTAAGTTAACAGTTGTTTTCGACTTTTTGGAAATATTAGGGCAACGCTTGCAATTATTGTATGAGAACGGATTGATGGGATTGATTTTAGTAATAATTGCCCTTGCCATGTTTTTAAGTTTCAGGCTTTCTTTATGGGTTGCCTGGGGGATCCCGGCTTCTTTTCTCGGGATGTTTATATTGGCGCCCTTTTTTGGTATTACCATTAATATGATTTCCCTTTTCGGGATGATATTGGTTATCGGTATCCTGGTTGATGATGGAATTGTGATAGCTGAGAATATTTACAGTCACTATGAAATGGGGAAAAGCCCAATGAAAGCTGCATTGGATGGTTCTTTGGAAGTATTGTTCCCTGTATTAACTTCGGTTGCTACAACAATGATAGCATTTACACCGCTTATGTTATTAACCGGAAATATGGAGTTTTTCTACGAAATGGCTTTTGTGGTAATTTTTAGTTTAGGCTTTTCATTATTTGAGGCCTTTTTGGTACTTCCAAGCCACATAGGCACCCCTCATGTTCTAAGGGCAAAAACAAAGCAAGCAAAAATAAGGAAGTTCTTTGACCGTATTATTAACTATATGAAGTATAAAATTTATGGTAAACTTCTTGAAAAAGTAATTAGATGGAAATGGATCGCTTTAAGTGTCCCAACCGGGATAATTTTATTAACTGTTGGTTTATTCCAGGGGCAATTTATCCAGGCTACTTTTTTTCCAAACATACCTTTTGATATGTTTAATATTGATGTAGCGTTTAAGCCAGGAGATGGTGAACAGAGAACCATGGAATATTTAAAACGCTTCGAAAAAGCAGTCTGGGAAGTAGACAGGGAATTAATGGAAGAACATAATGACAGTTCATATATCCGTACATTATTCAGGTTTACAGGAAATGCATTTAATGGCAATGAAAATGGTTCGCATGCGGGGCAGATTATGATTTTTATGCGTAATATGGAAAATGCCCCAATTTCAAGTTTTGATATAGCAGATAAAGTCAGGGAAAAAATTGGCAAAGTAAAAGAAGCGGAAAAATTTAGTGTGGGAGGTCAAAACCAATTTGGGACACCGGTTTCTGTTAGCTTATTAGGTAAAAATATGCAAGAACTAAAACTTGCAAAACAGTTTTTGGCTGATAGCCTTAAAACATACAATGAGCTTATAAATGTTACTGATAATGATGCAACCGGTATGCCGGAAATACTTTTGAAACTTAAACCAAAAGCATATTTTTTAGGATTAAACCATGCTATAATCAGTAACCAAATACGGCAGGGGTTTTATGGTGGCCAGGCACAGCGTTTGCAACATGGGCGCGATGAACTTAGGATATGGGTGCGATTTCCAAAAGATGGACGACAAACAATAGGGCAGCTTGAAAAAATGAAAATTAAAACACCAAAAGGTGAATTTCCCTTAACTGATTTAACAGAATTTGAAATAGAACGGGGACCGGTAAATATCCAACGCTATAATGGCTCAAGAGAGGTGCGGATAAATGCGGATTTGTCAGATCCTTATGCACCTGTTCCACCAATAATAGAAAGGATTAATGAGGAGCTTATTCCACAACTGAAGGTACAATTTCCCGGTATCAGGGTTAAATATCAAGGGCAATCAAAAGAAAGTGATGAAGCAGCAAGCGAAATGTTACTTTATTTTGGGGCGGCATTCTTTATTATTATACTTTTGATTATGATTCATTTTAAATCAGCAACACATGGATTAATAATTGTTATGATGATTCCGTTGGCATGGCTTGGTGCAACCTGGGGGCATGGCCTCGAAGGAATACCTGTTTCAATGCTTAGTGCTTTGGGAATGATCGCTCTTTCTGGTGTGATTGTAAATGATGCCATAGTGTTTCTTGATAAATATAACCTGAACCTTTTGAAGGGGCAAACGGTTGAAAAAGCCGTTTATAATGCTGGTTTATCCCGGTTTCGTCCTATTGTTTTAACCACTATCACTACTTCGCTTGGTTTGTACCCAATAATACTAGAAAAGAGCTTTCAAGCCCAGTTTTTAAAACCTATGGCTATATCACTAGCTTATGGTGTATTAATTGGTACAGCGTTTATATTAATGTTTTTTCCGGTATTAATATTGGTGAGGACTTCAATAAAACAAGGGTTGAAAAAATTATGGACTGGCGTTAAACCCACAAAAGAAGATGTTGAGCCTGTTATTATAAATAGTAAAAGGGTTGTTGAGTAAGTCGAAAAAAAACTTCAAAACGTCCTGCAGGACTTTTGAACGTTATTTGTTAACTAAACGACATTGAATTAATTTTTTATAACGAGAAAATTATTATATTGTTAAGCTATAATTATATTTATAAGCTATAACAATAAGACAGTATATAAATAATTTAAAATAAACAGATGAAACAAGCATGTTAAAAATAATTACTCACAATCTATTATTACTTTAATTGTGTTCGTGAGCTAAAGGTTATTAACACACACGAGAATGATTATTTTTGACATGCGGTAACATCTGACCAATAAAAATAATTTAAAATAAACAGATGAAATTTAAAATTGTATCACTGCTTTCAATTATTATAAGTTTTGGAATTTTTTTTGAAGTAAAAGCGCAGCAAGATTCTGTAATTACAAATGCTGTTGAAAAAGAAATTAGTTTATCTGAAGCTTTAAAAATTACCCTGGAAAGAAATTATCAGGTAAAAATATCACGTAGCAATCTTAATATTGCTGAAAATAATAATTCCTGGGGTAGGGCAGGGCGACAGCCATTGGTTACATTTGATCTTAGTCAAAGAAACCGTTATAATAACCTGCCTCCTGATAACTCAAGAACCGAGTCTTTCACTAACAGTTTAAATCCTTCAGTAAATGCTAATTGGATTTTATTTAATGGCTTTGCGGTTAATATTACTAAAAAAAATCTTGAAGAGTATCAGAAAATTTCGGAAGATAATCTTGAAATACAATTGGAAAATACAATTTTGATGACTGTTTTGGGCTATTATAATATGCTTTTGCAAAACGAAAAGCTGGATGTTTTAACCAATATTATGAATCTTTCGCGGGACAGGTATGAATATGTTAAAACCAGGAAAGAACTTGGAAGTGCAGTAACATTTGATGTCTTGCAAGTTAAGGATGCATTCCTTTCCGATTCAAGCAATTATATACTTCAAAAATTAAACTTTGATAATTCAGTGAGGGATTTTAATCAATTATTGGCTGATACTGCCTATGTTTCTTACATTCCAACTGATGAGTTTAAAACTGAATTACTTGATCTCAATTATGAAGAGTTAAAAACGATGATGGCTGAGAATAATAAAACGATGCAAAGACAATATGTTAACCAAAATATTCTGCAAAATAATGTTGGTTTACAGAAAAGCAGCTTGTATCCAAGAATATCAATAAACGCAGGGGCAGATAATTCCAATATAAGAACAGATATGATATCGCCAGATGCAGGAGCCTCTACAGCTAACAATTATGGTGCTTATGCAAACCTTTCACTAAGTTACACCATATTTAATGGAGGAAACAGAAAAAGAAACATCCAAAATGCAATTATTGAGGAAGAAATTGGCCAAATGCAAATTGAAGATTTAAAATTGACACTTAACAATCAACTTTTATCCATGCTTGAACTATATAATGCACGAAAACAATTATATCGCGTTGCAGATGAAAGTACTAAAAGTTCCGAGTTAAATTTGCAGATTGCCAAAGATAAATTTGCATCCGGGGCTATTAATTCATTTAATTACCGTGATATTCAGTTGTCGTATATTAATGCATCGTTTAAAAAGTTGGAAGCCATCTATTTATTGATTGGATCTCATAATGATTTGTTAAGATTAACTGGTAATATTATTTCACAGTACTAAAAGCAAGATAAAAGTAGGTTTGATTTCATACGTACTTTTATCTCTTGCCTTAGCCTTAGCCTTTTTTTTGCATTAAACAAACATTGTAATTACCTTTGGGCGCGAAAATTATGAAAATTTAAGTGATATTATATTTCTATTATGCCTGCAATTTAACCTGCATAATTCATAAATATTATCTTTTTCAATATTTATGAGTAATGCAGTTAAACCCTGATTTATTATGAAAGATTTACCACGGATAACAGAAATTATAAAAAGAGAGCCATATAAAGTTACATGCCGATGGACAACCGGTGAAATAATGGTTGTTGATTTTAATCATGAATTTGAAAGATGGCAAAAAACGAACAATACAACGCTTCTTTTACTTAAAGACTTTAAAAAATTTGAAAATGTAACTATTAAAGATGGTACACTTCAGTGGTATTCTATAATGGTTTCTTATAAAGGTTTGGATGGGGCAATAAAAAAACAACCATTAGATTTAGATCCGGATAAACTTTATAAACTAAGCAAACCAATTACTCATTATAAATTAGTTTTAGATATTACAGATAAAAAACAAAAAGTAGTTTAAAAAATATACACATGAACTTTATAGATCACAAACCCACAAAAAAACAATATATAAAATTAGCCATAACTGCATTAATTTGGATCCTTTGGATGATCTGGATGCGTAGCTATTGGATGCTTATTGGTTTACCTATTATTTTTGATATTTTTATTTCAAAAAAGGTAAATTGGAACCCTTTTAAACAAAAGAAGGGTGAACCTAAGAAAAAATGGAAAGAATGGGCAGATGCTTTGATTTTTGCACTTGTGGTTTCAACTATAATTAAGATTTTTATTTTCCAGCTATACGCTATCCCTACAGGCTCATTGGAAAAAACCTTGCAGATCGGGGATCGTTTATTTGTTAGTAAATTAAGTTTTGGGCCTCAAATGCCTAATACTCCCATTTCATTTCCTTTAGTTCATAATACTTTGCCAGGAACAAAAAGTACCAATTCATATGTTGAATGGATTACATGGGAGTATAAACGATTAGCAGGTTTCGGGCAGGTAGAAAGGGATGATATTGTCGTATTCAATTTTCCGGTGGGTGATACCATTCTTGTTGGTTATGAAAACCCTGATTATTATGAGTGGGTCAGGCAATATGGTAAAGAAAGACTTCTTAACGAATTTGAAATTAAGGCAAGGCCCATAGATAAAAAAGAGAACTTTGTTAAGCGGTGCAATGCTATTCCTGGTGATACATTATTAATTGTTGATACAAAGGTTTATAGGAATGGTCAACTCCAAAAAGCCTATGAAGGTATTGAACATAATTATATTGTTAAAACCAATGGTGAAACAATTAATCCAAAGGCGTTTGAGCGCTTGGGGATCTATAAAGCTGATGTAAGCTATAATCCTTCTGGTGGGCAATATACTTTGCCTTTAACAGATGAAATGGTTGAAAAACTAAAACAATTCCCTTCAATTGTTTCAGTTGATAGAATGATTAGGCAAAAGGGTGAATTTGATGAGCATATTTTCCCCCATAACCCCAAATTTAACTGGAATGTTGATAATTTTGGTCCGTTGGTAATGCCTAAAGCGGGTATGACAATTGATTTAACCCCTGAAAATATTATTTTGTATCGTCGTGTTATTGATGTTTATGAGCAAAATGAATACATGGAAAAAAATGGGCAGGTTTATATTGATGGAAAATCTGTTACAGAATATACGTTTAAGCAGGGATATTACTGGATGATGGGTGATAACCGTCATAATTCAGCTGATTCCCGTGCATGGGGTTTTGTTCCCGAAGACCATATTGTAGGTAAACCAGTCCTGATTTTTTATTCTTTAAATGAAGAAAAAAGTTTTCCTGCAAATATCCGTTGGGATAGGATATTTAAACTTGTTGGGAAGGAATAAATGAAAGTAAAATGAATTGTGCTTTTACCTGATATTGGAATAGTTGGTATTCTTGTAATTTAATGAATTTTAAATGTTTCCAGCATTTCAACAATATAACAATTTAGCAATGCAAAAATAGAATAACATTTTTTATATCTTTATCTTTTCAATACTATTTAGCTAAGATATGGATGCCAATTCCTCAAAATTTGACCTTACAAAAAAACTGGGGCTTGTGTTGGGTTTTATTACTTCGCTTGCCATATTTATTTTTGCAGATTTAAACCCAGAAAAACCGGAAATTACTGCTACTTTATCAGTCGCTGTTTTAATGGCGGTTTGGTGGGTGACAGAAGCTATTCCTATTGCTATAACAGCACTTTTGCCAGTAGTATTATTCCCTGCTTTGGGGATTATGAACGGGAAAACAATTTCCACGGCTTATTTTAATCATGTTATATTTCTCTTTATTGGTGGTTTTTTAATGGCACTTGCCATGGAAAAGCATAACCTGCATAGAAGGATAGCCTTGCGGATACTACTTTTAACCGGCTCGGGCTTTGGAAAAATTCTGTTTGGTTTTATGATTGCCACAGCTTTTCTGTCTATGTGGATGTCAAATACTGCTACGGCTATGATGATGGTTCCGGTTGCTATTTCAATCATTACTAAATTTCAGGAAAATATGAATGAGAAGGATGTTAAAAAATATTCTTCCGGCTTATTGTTTGGGATTGCTTATAGTGCGTCAGTAGGTGGAATTGCAACCTTAATTGGTACACCACCTAATTTGTCATTTGCACGTATTTTTTCTATAATTTTTCCTGCTGCCCCTGAAATTTCTTTTTCTCAGTGGTTTGTTTTTGCCCTTCCGGTTACCTTTATCATGTTAGCTGTTGCATGGCTTCTTTTATATATTAAGTTTAAACCCAAAGGGAATAATTATAAAGAAGAACAAAATATTTTTAAAGAACAATATCGTTTATTGGGCAAAGCTTCTTTTGAGGAAAAAGTAGTATTTTATGCATTTTTGGTTTTGGCCGCTTTATGGATATTCCGTTCAGGCATTAAAATTGAGAATTTTGAAATACCGGGTTGGTCATCACTATTTAACTATCCTAAGTATTTGAATGATGGGACAGTAGCAATTGGTGTCTCATTAATTTTATTTATGATCCCTTCAAAATCAAACCCGGGCAGCAGAATTCTCGAGGGGAAGATTATAGCTAAACTTCCGTGGCATATCGTTTTACTTTTTGGTGGTGGTTTTGCTTTAGCGCAAGGTTTTGCTGACTCAGGACTGGCGCTTTGGTTTGGGGGACAAATGACTATTATCTCAAGTGTTCACCCATTTCTTATTATATTTTTTATTGCTTTTTTTATGTCCTTTCTCACAGAATTGACATCAAATACGGCCACAACAGAAATGTTATTACCCATTTTGGCAGGCATTGCTGTAACTACGAAGATAAATCCACTGATCTTTATGGTTCCTGCAACAATGGCTGCATCATTAGCATTTATGCTTCCTGTAGCAACTCCTCCAAATGCTATAGTTTTTGGCACGAATCGATTAAAAATATCTGAAATGATGAAAACTGGTTTTCTGTTAAACCTTGCCGGTGTTATTGTCGTTACCCTGGTGATGTATTTCTGGGGGCAATCAGTTCTGGATATTGATGTTTCTGTTTTTCCGGATTGGGCAAAACTGACTTTTGAACGTCCGTAGGATTTCAAAACGTCAGTTTTCAAACGAGAGAAACTTTTGAATATTAAAATTTCCCCTATCAATGCAAAGCAGACGTTCAAAAGTCCTTTCGGACGTTTTGAAGTCTTTGCAGGTTGTGACTTTTGAACATCCGTAGGATTTCAAAACGTCATAAATATAATTATCAAATGCTAAAATTTTTATTTCTCTTTTTTACAAATTTATTCTAATTTGCAAAATTTATGAAAAACAACACACCAATAGAGCATGATAGATATTATCATATATACAATAGAGGTGTAAACAGTCAAAAAATATTTAAAGATAAAGATGACTACAAACATTTTCTTGAATTAATGGAGATATACCTCTATCCGGTTGCTGAAATATATTAATGGGTAACCACTTTCATTTTGCTTTACGAATTAAAAAAGATAACGAGATTGGTTATTTAAACCCCCAATATGCCAGATCAGAAGATTTGTATCTGAAATGGAAAATATACTTTCCTGAAACAGAGTATGAGAAACAAGAAAATAAATTTGTAAAAAAGCCTGTTCCCGAAAAAATGTTTCAGCATTTTTTTATTGCTTATGCTAAAGGCTTTAATAGTAAATATAAACGAACAGGTAGCTTATTTGAATATAAATTCAGGCGTATTTTAATAGAGAATGAAAGGTTTCTAAAAAACGTAATAATTTATATTAATAACAATCCTATAGTGCATGGAATTAGTAAAAAAGTTGAACAATATCCTTATACATCCTATCAAAGTTTAGTAAGTACAAAACCAACAAAACTGGCAAGAAAATTTGTAATAGATTTGTTCGATGGTTTAACAAATTTTATTTCCAGGCATAATAAAATTGATGATGTTTCTGGGATAGATGATTTGCTTTTGGAATAAAAGAGGTATGACGTTCAAAAGTCCTTACCAGCTTCGACTTTTGAACATCCGTAGGATTTCAAAACGTCAGTTTTCAAACGAGAGAAACTTTTGAGTATTAAAATTTCCCCTATCAATGCAAAGCAGACGTTCAAAAGTCCTTTCGGACGTTTTGAAGTCTTTACCAGCTTCGACTTTTGAACATCCGTAGGATTTCAAAACGTCATATAAAAAAAGCTCATTTGTCAATTGACAAATGAGCTTTGCAAGAGTACCCGGGGCCGGGGTCGAACCGGCACGGCCGCAATGGCCACTGGATTTTAAGTCCAGCGCGTCTACCAATTCCGCCACCTGGGCATCCACAATAAATTTTTAAAGAACATTTTAATTTTCATACTTATTTTAAAAAACAAATGAGCATAAAAAAAGAGCGAGAAACGGGACTCGGACCCGCGACCCCAACCTTGGCAAGGTTGTGCTCTACCAACTGAGCTATTCTCGCTTTTCGTGGTGCAAAAATAAATCAAAATTTCATTCTGCAAAAGAAAATCATAAAAAAAATGCATGTTTTTTTACAATTTTGTAATTATAAAAATAACAGATTGTGAAACGGTCAGTAAATCAAAAGGTTAGAATATTAGCAACATATTTGTCAGGTGATCATTTATCTGCTTTTTCTTTTTGAAAAATTAAATTTGAATTGATGCTTTGTTCAACTATCTTTGCTTTTAATAATATGTACGACAAATGAATGAACAAATGACTAATTTATTTTCCCCAATTAAGGATTCCCAAACACTTAGCCAAAAGATAGAACGAAAAATTGAACAAGCTATTCGTGACAAAACCCTACCCACAGGCTCGAAATTACCTACCGAACATGAGTTGTGTAAAATGTTTGCAGTTAGTAGAACGGCGCTTAGGGAAGCACTAAGAAGGTTAAGTGCTAGGGGGCTTGTTGATATCAAGAAGGGAAGTGGGATGTATGTTTCAGATTACAAAATTAAAGATGCAATTTCTTCCTTATTGTTATATTATGACCTTAAATTTGATAAAAATTTAATCCTTCATATAAATCAAGCCAGGTTAATGTTTGAACCCGAAATAGCAAAACTGGCTGCAATTAACAGAACGCAGGTAAATTTGGATGATATCCGAAAAACAATAGATGATTTAATTAATTGTGATCCTGATCATATTCAGGCTGAGGCGGATTTAATAAATCTTTTTCATGCAAAAATTACTGAATCTTGTGGAAATTCATTTGTAATTATCTCTATGGAACCAATCTTTTCATTAATTCCCAGAATGAGAAATTTTATATATGCTAATGTTGAAGGTGAACGTGATATTCGCATTGACTTTCACGAAAGAATCTATCAGGCAATTAAAGAAAAGGATGGAGAAACGGCTTATATTGCAACGAAAGAGATGGTTGAGCACACAAATGAAACATATATTAATAAATTACAGAAATATAATAAGGAATAGCTACTTAAAGCCCAATTTTTGTTTAGGTAACCTCTAAAAATCCTAATATCTTCGTAACTCAAGATCTTGATAACCTACATTTACAAGAAGTAAAAATGATTTTTTAAAGTACATTCTCCGACAAGCTTACCATAATATAGTTTTACAACAGAAAATTTGAGCTTTAAATTATGCAAATAACACAGTATTTGGCATTTTTTTGTATGGACTAATTATATTAATTTAAAGGAAAACTATTTTTGATTATTATTATTATTATTAATTTTGGCCTTATAAATCTTAAATAAGTTGTGCTATGAATGCATTTCATGCTTATGATATTAGAGGGGTATACAATCTCGATTTTAATAAAAACGATGTATACAAAATAGGTTATTTCTTACCAAAAATGCTTAAAGTAGACAGGGTCTTAGTTGGTAGGGATGTGCGTTTATCCTCACCGGAAATTTTTGAGTACCTTACAAAAGGAATTATTCACAGTGGAGCAACTGTGTATGATGTAGGGCTGGCAACAACGCCAATGATTTATTACTCAACAGCTAAACATCAATTCGATGCTTCGGTAATGATTACAGCATCACATAATGGGAAAGAGTATAACGGGCTCAAAGTTTCAACGACAAATGCCTTACCGGTAGGTTATGAAAATGGCCTACAGGAAGTGGAGAAACTAATGAATACCAAAGGGATTGTTATAGCAGAAAAAAAAGGCAAAATCTTTCCTTTTGATGTAAAAGACAATTACATAGTATTTTTAAAAAGATATTTACCAGATATCTCTAAATTAAAAATTGCCATTGATTGCTCAAATGGTATGGCAGGTTTGCTAATAAAAGAGCTTCTTGGTGATGCCCCTGTTTATATTTACGATAAACCAGATGGTAATTTCCCAAATCATGACCCCAATCCTCTTGCCCAGAAGAATGTAAAAGACCTTCAAAAATTAGTGAAAAAAGAAAACTGTGATTTAGGGATTATTTTTGATGGTGATGCGGATAGGGTTATGTTTGTAGATGAAAAAGGAAATTTTATTCCGCCCGATTTTATGATTGCCGTTTTAAGCCATTATTTTTTAACAAATGGAAGGTTAACAGCACCGAAAGTTATTCATGATATAAGAACATCCAAATCAGTTTCTGAATATATTAAAAAAATGGGAGGTGTACCTGAAATGTGGAAAGTGGGAAGAGCTTTTGCATCCAGAAAATTAAGAGAAATTGACGGACTGTTTGGTGGTGAACTTGCTGGACATTATTATTTCAGGAATTTCTATTTTTCTGATTCCGGCATTTTAGCCAGTTTGTTTATTCTTCATGTTTTAAATAAATTAAAGGATGAAGGTAAGAATATATCCGAACTGATTTCTGAAATAAAAAAATATCATAATTCTGGTGAAATTAATTTTACGATTGAAAATAAAATTGATGCAATAGAATTATTAAAGAAAAGTTTAACGAAGAATGAGGAACCTACTGCAATATATGATTTTGATGGATACAGAATAGAATTTAAGGACTGGTGGTTTAATATTCGTGCTTCAAATACAGAACCTTATTTAAGGCTTTTGGTTGAGGCTAAATCAAAAACCTTGCTTACGGAAAAACTTGAAGTAATTCAAAACCTTCTTAAAGGTTTTGAAACCTAATAACTTTGCCTACATATGTAGTTTTTATTATTATTATATGTTAAGGAATTTTATGTCCGTAATACAGATTCTAATATCAATTGGTCAAGAACTGAGGTCTAATATTATCTAGGTTAATGTCGTTTTTAAATAGTTTTCTATCTTTATACATTATTTTAAAAAAGCAGTTTAAATGAAGATTATAATTGCCGGTGCTGGTGAAGTAGGAACATATCTTGCAAAAATGCTTTATACAGTTGATCATGATATTATTGTGATTGACAAAGATGAAAACAAGCTTAAAAATATTGATGCTCATTTTGATTTTTTAACTGTTAAAGGTTCTGCTACATCCATTTCTACATTAAAAGATTCAGACATTAGACGTGCCGATTTACTTATAGCTATTGCTGAAACTGAAGAGGCTAATATGACCATAGCAGTTCTCGGTAAAAAACTCGGTGCAAAAAAAGTTATTGCACGGGTAAATAATCATGAATATCTTGAAGATTTAAATCAACGTTTTATCCATGAAATGGGGATTGATTCATTAGTATACCCTGAAATTCTTGCCAGTAAAGAAGTGGTTTCCATGCTTCAGCAGTCAGGTACGAGTAAAAAATTTGAATTTTCTTCAGGTCATCTTTCATTATATGTGCTTAAATTAGATGTGAGTTCGCAAATTATAGGAAAAACGCTGCAACAAGCAGCTATAGATAATGAACCCTATGAATACAGAACTGTTGCTATAAGTAGAAACTCGGAAACAATTGTGCCACACGGTTCAGATCAGTTTCAAATAGGTGATTTAGTATATGTCGTGACAAGTAAAGAGGGTATTGATCACTTAATGATTTATGCTGGTAAATCGCATTTTCCGATTAAAAATGTGATGATAATGGGTGGCTCCAGGATTGGTAGAAAAACGGCAAAAGCTTTGGAAGGGAAATTTAACGTTAAGCTTTTAGAAATTGATAAAAATAGAAGTTTTGAATTAGCAGACTCTCTGGATAAAACCCTGGTTGTAAATGCAGATGGAACTGATATTGATGTTCTTCTGGAAGAGGGTATAAAAAATATGGATGCATTTATTGCCGTAACAAGCAATTCAGAAACTAATATTTTAACTTCTACTATTGCTAAAAAGTTTGGCGTTAAAAAAACAATTGCTGAAATTGAAAATCTTGAATATATCCAAATTGCTGAAAGTATGGGCATTGACTCGGTCATTAACAAAAAACTCATTGCTGCAAGCCATATTTTTAGTCATACCATGAGTGCTGATGTTTCCACAGTTCAATGTCTTTCCTCAACGGATGCAGAAGCATTAGAGTTTATTGTTCGCGAAGGTAGTGCTATTCTAAAAAATAGCTTAAAAAACTTGAAATTTCCTAAAAATGCGATTATTGGAGGAGTTATACGAGATAATATAAGTTTTATAGCAAAAGGCGATACTAAATTTATGCCCAATGACAAAGTGATTGCGTTTGCCCTTCCGGAAGCCATTAAAAAATTAAACCAATTATTTAAATAAGGATATTTACTGTTTTTATTAACAAAATGATTAATTACAAGATTGTTTTCAGGGTTTTAGGTTTACTACTTATTATCGAGTCTTTTTTTCTGTTTTTATCCACTTTAGTTTCTTTTATTTATCGGGAACCAAGCTATTATTCACTACTAATACCAGCAATTATTACCATGGTTATTGGCTTAGGCACATGGTTTCTTACAGCCAAATGGTTGAAGGATATGGGCAAAAAGGAAGGCTACCTAATTGTTAGTCTGGTTTGGGTGGTTTTCTCATTTTTTGGGGCAATGCCTTTTGTAATGAGTGGCTCAACCCTTTCTTTTACTGATGCTTTTTTTGAAACTATGTCTGGTTTTACTACAACTGGTGCATCTATTTTAAATGATATTGAAATACTGCCAAAAGGGATTTTATTTTGGCGAAGCATTATCCAGTGGATCGGTGGCATGGGAATGATAGTAATGTCTCTTGCTATATTGCCAATGCTAGGAATTGCCGGTATGGAATTATTCGTGGCTGAAGTGCCTGGTCCAACAGCCGATAAATTACACCCAAGGGTTAAACAAACAGCAAAGCGACTTTGGGGAATTTATGTTTTATTTACAGTTATTGAAACTATTTTGCTTTACATAGGCGGTATGGACTTGTTTGATGCTGTTAATCATGCTTTTACAACAATGGCTACTGGTGGATACTCTACAAAACAGGCAAGTATCGCTTATTATGACTCCGCCTATATTCAATATGTAATCACATTATTTATGCTTATTGCCGGGGTAAATTTTTCATTATCTTATTTTGCTTTGAAAGGTAAGTTTAGTAAAGTATTTTCTAATGAAGAATTTAGGTACTATTTTAGTTTTATCGTAATTTTCACTTTAAGCCTTACTACAATAATAGCTCTTCAAAACAGTGATCAGTCTATTGAGAAGTCATTTAGGGATTCTGCATTCCAGGTAGTTTCTATAATTACTACAACGGGTTATGTTACGGCGGATTATTTAAGCTGGGGGGCCCTTGCTGCAATATTGGTTTTTGCAATGATGTTTTTTGGAGGTTCGGCAGGTTCAACTGGCGGAGGTATTAAAATAGTAAGAATAGTAATTCTCTTTAAAAATAGTTTTCAAGAATTTAAGAGACTTCTTCATCCAAATGCGATTATTCCTGTTCGGTTAAATCATAAAGCGGTTGATCCAAAAATTGTAACAAATGTTCTGGCGTTTATCGTGTTCTATATTATAATTTTTGTTGCAGGTTCTATTATCATGGCAGGATTAGGTCTTGATTTTGATTCAGCAATGGGTGCTGTTATTGCATCACTTGGCAATATTGGCCCAGGCATTGGCTCGGTAGGGCCTATGGATAATTTTGCCCATATTCCGGATGTTGGTAAATGGTTTCTTTCTTTTTTAATGATGTTAGGTCGTTTAGAGTTGTTTACCGTAATGATTATTTTCTCACCGGTTTTTTGGAAAAAGTAAACTTGTGGCAAGCTCAAAAAAAAATGATTTTTTCACATATTTTTAATGCGTTTGGGTCATTTATATATTGCCAGCTTACTAATTCTAGCTTAAAACATGGGCTACCATTGCAAAAGGAAATCAATAATTAATATAAAAAAATATGAAAAAACAATTACTAATTATTTTAACTATAATATTTAGCCTTGATGGCTTTTCTCAAATACATTTCGAAAAGGGGTATTATATTAATAATGCCGGACAAAAAGTTGATTGCCTTATTAAAAACATTGAATGGAAAAATAACCCAACTGAATTCGATTGTAAACATTCAGAAAATGAGAGCGTTAAGGTAATCTCCATCATGTTTGTTAAAGAATTTGGAATTTATAATCTATTTAAATATAAAAGGGACATAGTTAATATTGATCGTTCAAGTGAGAATATCGATCATCTGAGTACTGATAGGAACCCTATTTTTAAAAAAGAACAACTTTTTTTAAAAGTGCTAATTGAAGGAAAAGCTAATTTGTATTATTATGAAGATGGAAATTTGAAAAGATATTTTTATAGTAAAAATAATTCAAACATAGAACAACTTATCTATAAAAGCTACTGGGCTACTGATTTTATAAAATCTAAGAATCTCACCTATAGACAACAACTATGGAATAAATTAAAATGCCAGGGTATTTCAAAAAACCTTATTGAAAATATTGAGTATAAAAAAAATGACATGATAAATTTTTTTCTAAGATATAATAAATGCAATAATTCAGAGTCTGTTAATTTGGGGAGTAAACAAAAAAAATGGACTTTTGATTTAAGTGTAAGGCCTGGCCTTAATAGCTCTTCCCTAAATATTCAAAATAGTGTTTCAGATTTGCGAGATGTAGATTTTGGTAATGAATTAGGATTCAGGTTAGGAGTTGAAACTGAATTTATTATGCCATTTAACAAAAATAAATGGGCCATATTACTTGAACCAACTTATCAATATTTCAAATCAGAAAAAGAATTAGCAACACAAAATGTAAGAGCAGATTATAAATCAATTGAATTACCTGTTGGTTTAAGGCATTATTTGTTTTTAAATGACAATTCTAAAATTTTTATAAATGCTTCGTATATTTTTGATTTTAGTTTTAATTCAATAATTGATTTTGAATCTGCAATGGATTTTTATATTATGAGTAGAAATAACTTAGCATTTGGTATAGGTTATAATTACAATAAAAAATATAGTTTAGAATTAAGATACCAAACTAGTAGAGATATTATAGGAAGTACATGGGGAGCCCAGGATTCTGACTATAAAACTATATCTGTAATATTTGGGTATTCAATATTTTAAAACAGGCAAAGAAGCTGAATTCAACTCTTTATATTTTATTTCCTTTTTTAAACGATTGAATGTTTTGAATTATTCCTTCCAATAATTTTTTTCTGCTTTCAACAGATGTCCATGCAATATGTGGGGTAATAATAATATTATCCAAAGAGAGTAGGGGGTGATCTGAAGGAATGGGTTCTTTTTCTGTTACATCAATGGCTGCTGCCCTAATTTCTATATTCTTTAATGCACTGTATAAATCCTGTTCGTTTATAATACCTCCTCTGGCAGTATTAATGATAACTGCACTGCTTTTCATTTGTTTAAATTCTTCTTTACCAAACAGGTTTCGTGTATTATCTGATAAAGGAGTATGAACAGTAATGATATCGCTCTTCTCTAGTAGCGTGTCAAAATAAACCCTTTCATTGCCTTTATATTCTACGCCTTTTCTTTTGCCAATGATAATTTCCATTCCAAACACCTTTGCTAATTCCGCAACTCGTTTACCAATAGTGCCATAGCCGATAATTCCTAACTTTTTACCTTTTAATTCAGAAAAAGGATGGTTTAACATGGTAAATATGGGTGATTTAGACCAATTACCAGATTTTGATTCATGAGCAAATTCAATTAATGAATTTTGCAATGTTAAAATTAAACTGATAGTGTGTTGGGCTACAGCTTCTGTTGAATAATTCTTTACATTAGCCACAACAATATTTCTTTTTTTTGCTTTTTCAATATCAATATTGTTTGTGCCGGTTGCAGCAACACAAATTAGTTTTAAGTTTTTGGCATTATCCATTTCAATTTTACCTATAATCACTTTGTTTGTAATTATGATGTCCGCATTTTTAATTCTCTCCTTAGTTTCTGTATTTTTGGTGGTTTGGTGTATAATTAATTCCCCTTCCTCTTGTAAAAGTGAAAGGTTTATATCTGAACCAAGAGTAGCAGCGTCAAGTAGTACAATTTGCATAGTTGAAAATTTTTAACAAAAATAGTAAAATTAATGTTTTATTAAGAAGCCGACTTAAATAACAACATCTTATCTATTTAAAAGTAATTACAAACAATATTAATATGTTTAACATCATTCAAAACATCTTTAAGTATTGATATATATCATATTCTTGCGTGTATTGTTAATGTAATTTTGTTTTTGTACATTTACTAATAAAAAAAGCATGGACCTATCACACATTGAACACATTGGAATTGCTGTTAAGAGCATAGATGAAGCAAAGAAGTACTACGAAAAAGTATTAGGACTTGAATGTTACGCTACTGAAGAGGTAAAAGACCAAAAAGTAAAAACTGCATTCTTTCAAGTAGGACAAACAAAGTTAGAACTTTTAGAAGCTATTGATCCGGAAAGCCCGGTTGCAAAATTCATCGAAAAACGAGGAGAAGGTATCCACCATATTGCATTTGCTGTTGATAGTGCTGATGAAGCTTTAAAATCTGTTGAAGAAAAAGGCATAAAAACAATTGATAAAACTTCCAGAAAAGGTGCTGAAGGACTGGATATTGGGTTTTTACACCCAAAATCAACCTTTGGTGTATTAACTGAATTCTGTAGTAAAGAAGATTAGTAATTGGTAATTAAAACTGAGAAGGTGTGAAGGTTTGGAAATGTGTGAATTTGAAGATGTGGGAATATCGAAAATTTCTAATGACTATCAATGACTATCAATGACTATCAATGACAACTTAATGACCAATGACCAATATACCAATGACTAATTATCCAATACACGAGTTAGAGAAAATAAAATTTGGAATAAACAATTATACGAGAAAAACATGGACAGCCAGGAAAAAATAAAGCAACTTATTGATTTTAGGCAGGAGGCCAGAATTGGTGGTGGCGAAAAACGAATTGATAAACAACACGAACAGGGAAAATATACTGCTCGTGAAAGAATTGAAATGATTCTTGACGAAGGTAGTTTTGAAGAAACAGACATGTTTGTTACCCACCGGTGTACTGATTTTGGTATGGACAAAACCAAATTTCTTGGTGATGGTGTAGTTACGGGTCATGGTACTGTTGATGGTCGAATTGTTTATATATATGCTCAGGATTTTACCGTGTTTGGTGGATCATTATCTGAAACATATGCAAATAAAATTTGTAAAATTATGGATCAGGCGATGAAGGTTGGTGCACCAATTATTGCGGTAAATGATAGTGGAGGTGCCCGTATTCAGGAAGGAGTTAACAGTCTTGCTGGTTATGCAGAAATATTTCAGCGAAATATAATGGCCTCAGGTGTTGTTCCTCAAATTTCAGCCATTTTTGGCCCTTGCGCAGGTGGTGCTGTATATTCGCCTGCACTTACCGATGTGGTTATTATGAGCGATAAAACAAGCTATATGTTTGTTACCGGCCCCAAGGTTACTAAAACAGTTACCGGTGAAAATATAACCACCGAAAACTTGGGTGGAGCAACAGTACATGCTACAAAATCAGGTGTGGCACATTTTAGAGCTGACGATGAAGATGAAGGTATTATGTTAATACAGAAGATGTTAGAGTTTCTTCCTCAAAATAATCTTGAAGACCCGGTTATCACACGTTGTAGTGATCCAATTGACCGACTAAATGACGACCTAAATGACATAATTCCGGATAACGCAAATCAAGCTTATGATGTTAAAGACGTTATCTATACAATTGTCGACAATGATGATTTTCTGGAATTTCACAGGCATTATGCCAAAAATATTATTGTGGGTTTTGCAAAATTTAATGGTCGCCCGGTTGGGATTGTTGCTAACCAGCCAAATTACCTTGCCGGAGTTTTAGATATTGAAGCTTCAAGAAAAGCAGCACGTTTTGTTCGAATGTGCGATGCCTTTAATGTTCCAATTGTAACTTTAGTTGATGTCCCGGGCTTTTTGCCGGGTAGCGTTCAGGAGTATGGTGGAATTATAACCCATGGCGCAAAATTATTATTTGCTTATGGTGAGGCAACGGTTCCAAAAATTACTATTACTTTAAGAAAATCATATGGGGGGGCTCATGATGTAATGAGTTCAAAACAGTTAAGGGGCGATTATAATTATGCCTGGCCATCGGCAGAAATAGCTGTAATGGGGTCTAAAGGGGCTATTGAAATTCTGGAGGGTAAAACCATAAGGTCAATTGATGATCAAAAAGAAAAGAACGAATATGCAAAAAAGAAAGAAGATGAATACCTAAATAATTTTGCTAATCCTTATCAGGCTGCAAAATATGGATATATTGATGATGTTATCGAGCCCCGTAATACAAGGTTTAGGATTATCAGGGCTTTGCAGACCCTGGCAACCAAAAAGGATTCCAATCCACCTAAAAAGCATTCAAATATGCCCTTATAGAATGATGAATGGATAATGATAAATGATAAATGACCCAATTTACGTCAAACGCCAACGTCTAAAGCTTTGGTGGTAGCGTAGGCTTCGGTTGACTAATGCATTAATGACTAATTACAATAATATGAATACTATAATGCTAGAAATATCAAGTATAAACATGGAAAATGTAACCATTGCCCTGGTTGGTTACCTAATCGTCTTTTCAGCGCTGGTTTTACTTTATTTTGTTTTTAATAGTTTGCCAAAATTAATTCATTTTCAGGCACGGATTAGACTTAAAAAGAAAGGACAAACAGAAATAGCTCAAAAAAAGGACTTAAGTATCCCCGGGCCGGTTGCTGCGGCTATTGCTATGGCATTACATGCCCACATGAGTGAGATACATGATGAAGAAGAAACAGTAATGACCATTAAAAGGGTTGCAAGAGTTTATTCACCATGGAGTTCAAAGATATATGGTATGAGACAACCTTTAAGGTAATTATAGGTTTAGAACGCTCTAGTTTAGATTGTCTGGGATATTTTAAATATCTGTATTGCTTATATCTGGCAAGTGATTAGTATACTGGTAATTAGTAATTAAAGATATTTGACATAAAATTTTAATTACCAATTACTAATTTCTAATTACCTGTCAATTATCACAAAACAGACAATTATCAGTATCACAGAGTATTTAAACCAGAGTTATTTAGAATTAATCAATTGACAGTCAACAATGGACAATAATAAATAAAATTATGAAAAATTATAAGTTCACTATACGGGGTCATGATTACCAAGTAGAAATCCTTGATATTGAAGAGAATATTGCGGAAATTGAAGTTAACGGCACACATTATAAAGTTGAAGTTCACAAGGAATTAAAAAAAACAAAAGTGCCTAAACTGGTACGTTCAAAAGTTCCAAGCCCAACAAGAAAAGAAGGTAAAATTACTAAGGATATTAGCACAAAAGCTTTTAAAGTAGTTGCACCTTTACCTGGGACAATATTGAAAATATTTGTTAAAGAAGGAGATGAAGTAAATGCAGGTGACAAATTACTCATTATGGAAGCTATGAAAATGGAAAATGAGGTTTTGGCAGAAAAAGGTGGTACTATTAAGAGTATTAAAGTCTCCGAAAATGATTCAGTGCTTCAAAATGATCTTTTAATTGAAATTATACCCTAAATGGTTAAATTGTTATATTGTTAACGAAACCTTTTTTGTTCTGGTTGTGCATGGCCGGGAATAAATTGTGGGTCGTAGTTGTTGAAAAAAAACGCTATTTTTTAATCATAAACATCTGCGTTAATCTGCGACAAAGCTTTTCTGGCTTGTCCAGGTTGGGGAATAATAGAAATGAACGGATAAAATATCTATTAATAAGTTAATTTTAACACACACGCTAATTATTGTAATTTCCTTGGCAAGCAACATGGCTTTGCGACTTTGCGTGAGAAATTTTAAACGGATGAAAAAATTATTAACAGTTTTCACTATCATAACAGTATTAGCTATTGTTTGGTCCGTGTTTATTCAACCCGAAAAAGCTACTGCAAACAATAACAATACAGCTAATGTAGCTCAATTTCAACAGCCTGATTCAGCATCATCAGGGGCAATGAAAGGCATTGAAACATTTCTTAGGTTTACTGGCTTTAAAAATCTCACTGCAGGACATTTAGTAATGCTGGTTGTGGGCTTATTTTTTATTTTTCTAGCTATAAAATATGATTATGAACCTTTGTTATTAATACCTATAGGAACTGGTATATTAATTGGGAATATTCCATTTCTACAAAATGCCAATTTGCAGCTTGGAATTTATGAAGAGGGTAGTGTGATGAGCTATTTATACCTAGGTGTAGTTAAGGGTGTTTATCCACCGCTTATATTTCTGGGCATTGGTGCCATGACCGATTTTTCTTCCTTAATTTCAAACCCGCGTTTGATGTTGTTAGGTGCTGCTGCCCAAGTTGGTATATTTCTAACATTTTTGGGTGCATTATTTTTGGGTTTTGCAGCACCTGAAGCTGGTGCAATTGGTATTATTGGAGGTGCTGACGGACCTACAGCGATTTTTCTGTCATCAAAATTGGCTAATGGAATTAATATTTTGCCAAATGGTGAAACCGTAAAAAACCTGATTGGTCCAATTGCTATTGCCGCATATTCATATATGGCACTTGTCCCGGTTATTCAACCGCCAATTATGAAACTTCTAACCTCTAAAAAAGAACGGCTGATTAAAATGAAACCACCAAGAGCGGTAACTAAAATTGAAAAAATCATTTTCCCTTTGGTAGGATTAATATTAACCGGTTTTATTTCACCTAGCGCACTTCCTTTATTAGGGATGCTCTTTTTTGGAAACTTATTAAAAGAATCAGGCGTTACCAAACGATTGGCTGAAACTGCCCGAACATCTATGATTGACATGGTTACAATATTATTGGGAATTACGGTTGGGGCTTCAACACAAGCTGATGTTTTCCTTACTTCCGAATCAATACTTATTTTTGTTTTAGGTGCTTTATCGTTTATGGTTGCTACTGCTGGTGGATTAATTTTTGCCAAAGTGATGAACCTTTTCCTAAGAAAAGATGATAAAATAAACCCTCTGGTTGGTGCAGCCGGAGTTTCTGCTGTTCCTGATAGTGCAAGAGTGGTTCAAAGCATGGGGTTAAAAGATGACCCTACCAATCATTTATTAATGCACGCTATGGCGCCCAATGTATCCGGCGTAATTGGTTCTGCAGTAGCGGCAGGTATTTTGTTGAGCTTTTTGATGTAGAAATTTAAGGTTAAAATGATTTACAATTAGCTATTTTAGATTTACGATTACTCGATTTTTGGGAAACATCTTACAATCAAATAATCGGAAATCGCATATCGTAAATAAAAAAAAGCTAAAGTTAATGGCAAGGGCGTACAATCATTACTTGCATAGTTTTTCACGCAAACTGTTTAAAAGCTTCAGTTATATTAAAAATGATGCGAATAAAAATCCGGCTTAACTAAAAATGTTTTTTTTTGTAAAAAGCACTTGAAATTATGGAGTATATTGCTGACAGGATAACATTATCGGCAGATTTGTGTAATGGTAAACCAACAATCAGGGGGCTGCGAATTACAGTAAAAACAATTCTTGAATTTTTATCAGCAGGTGAAAGCGTTAAAGAAATTTTATATCAATATCCTGATTTAGAGAAAGCTGATATTGATGCGTGTTTGAAATTTGCATCTTCATTAATGAATAGAAATTATGTAATAAAAGAAATTGCCGCATTTTAAAAATGATTAATAATAATTCCGTTTCAATTCATTCGCAATGACGGGCGTTAGATGGGCTGTGGAGTTGGGCTGACGCACGATCAGACCCCCTGTCCCTAAAAAAGGGGTTTGGAGTCAATACACCGGCATCAGCTACTCATGGTAAGCCAAAGATCCGTATGCAACAGAACCGTCAATTTCTCAGAAATTCAACAGCCTTATCAGGAAAATCTGTGAAAATTCCATCAAAATTAGCAGTAAAAAAACCAACTTTTAATAATTGGTCAAAATTCTCAAAATATTCAGGGAATGCGTCATTCCGAAAAGTATAGGGGTGAACTAAAAGACCCTGTTTATGGGCGTTTTTTACAAAGTCGGTAATAATAAAATGACCATTATTATCTTTGCCTTTTATTACTATTTGAAACCAAGGCCCAACACCATCCGCATATTCAGCTATTTCTTTTAACTTATTTTCTGAATGATAGCCTTCTAATAGTTGAATAAGTTTTAAATCACTTTTTAGCTCAAACCTAATTCTTCTGGTTTCATTAAAATCAAAACATTGTACAAAACAGTTGTCAGTTTTTTCTGAGTAACCGTAATGCTTTAATATATCAATGACAATTTTAGATATGTCTTTTCCTTGTTCCCTATGAAAAGCAGGATTTTTAATTTCAGGATAAATTCCAATATTTTTTCCGGTACTTTTATTTAAGCCCTGTATCATTTCAATTTCATCTGATAAAGAATGTAAATTAAATGATGATTTTTTTAATGGAAACCTGTTTGGGAATACTGTTTTTTTTGTTTCCGGATTAAATCTTTCGAAAACAGACAGTGTTTTTAATTCTTCAAAAGTGAAATCAATAACATAGAACTTTCCGTCCTTTCTTGCCCTTTTAGGAAATTTTTCAGCTACATCTGTAACTGTTTCTAAGTGAATATCATGTATGACAACCGGTATGTTATCTTTGGATAAAACCAGATCTTGCTCTAAATAATCAGCCCCCATGGCATAAGCCATCGCTTTAGCTTCCAGGGTATGTTCTGGTAAGTACCCTGAAGCACCCCTGTGCGCAATTATAATTTTCGAGTTTTCTTTAGTCAAAAGGTTATCGCTGTTGTTTGTGTTGCAAGATATTGAAAATATAAGAAATAGTAAAACTAATACCTGTTTCATTTTTTTTATACTAGTGTATGTAGAACAGCTTTCCTAAGCTGTTTGTTCAATATATTAAGCTCAGATAGCTGTGCTACCTACGACTTACCGTGACAATTCTTATATTTTTTGCCACTACCGCATGGGCAAGGTTCATTTCTACCTACCTTCTTTTCTACACGAACAGGCTGTAATTTTTCCTGCTTCTTTCCGCCTTGGCTTTCATCATATCCACCAGCTTCATTTTTCTGGGTTTTATATTTACTCATGTCTAATCTGCGTTGCGCTCTAGCTTGTTGAACCTGCGATGGATCGCTAAACTGAATCTGGGCTTTCAATAAGGAA
The DNA here is from genome assembly GCA_039714415.1 of Bacteroidota bacterium. Classification (GTDB taxonomy): domain Bacteria; phylum Bacteroidota; class Bacteroidia; order Bacteroidales; family NBLH01; genus NBLH01. The sequence continues at coordinate 15,286 of JBDLJL010000016.1, read as the reverse complement.
GAAATTATATTTCGATTATTGTTATCAACCATATTTTTGAAAAGCTCATATGATTCAAATTTATAAATTAAAAGTGGATCTTTTTGCTCATAAGTTGCGTTCTGAACAGATTGTTTTAAATCATCCATCTCACGAAGATGTTCTTTCCATGACTCATCAATGGTAGCAAGGATAGTTGTTTTTTCAAATGCTTTTACAACTTCTTTAGCTGTTGTTTCATAGGCCATTTTTAGGTTAACCATAACCTGGTAAACTTTAGTACCATCAGTAATGGGTACCAAAATATTTTCGTATTGATGTGATTGGGTTTCGTATACCTCTTTAATAACCGGAAAGGCTTGTTCTGCAATTAGTTGTGTTTTGTGTTCAAATGTTTTTAAGGCAGCTTCATATAACTTTTCAACTATATCTTGAGGATTCTCTTTTATAAATTCTGATTCATTTACCGGACTTTCAGTCGACAAAACCCTGATTACATCCAGTTTGAAATCATCAAATTCTGTAATTCCATGATGATTAGCTACTAGTGAGTCGCAAACATCATACATCATGTTTACGATATCAACTCCAAGTCGTTCACCATATAGAGCATGACGTCTTTGCTTATAAACAACTTCGCGCTGTGAGTTCATCACATCATCATATTCCAATAAACGTTTTCTAATGCCAAAGTTATTTTCTTCAACTTTTTTCTGTGCTCTTTCTATTGATTTACTAATCATGGAATGCTGAATAACTTCACCATCTTCAAGCCCCATTCTATCCATTAGTTTAGCAATACGGTCTGAGCCAAACATTCGCATTAAATCATCTTCCAGTGAAACAAAAAATTGAGATGCCCCCGGGTCACCCTGACGTCCGGAACGACCTCTTAGTTGTCTGTCAACACGACGGGATTCATGCCTTTCTGTACCTAAAATTGCCAAACCTCCTTGTTCCTTAACATGGTCTGAGAGTTTAATGTCAGTACCACGCCCGGCCATGTTCGTAGCTATGGTTACCATTTTTTCCCTACCTGCTTCAGCAACAATATCTGCCTCACGCTGGTGCAATTTCGCATTCAGTACATTATGTTTAATACCTCGTATTTTTAACATTCTGCTTAACAGTTCCGAAATTTCTACAGAAGTAGTACCCACTAATACAGGTTGGTCATTTTTAACCAATTTGGCACTTTCCTCTATTACGGCATTGTATTTTTCACGCTTTGTTTTATATACCAGGTCATCTCTGTCATCTCTAACTATTGGTTTGTTCGTAGGAACCACAACAACATCCAATTTATAAATATCCCATAATTCACCGGCTTCTGTTTCAGCAGTACCGGTCATACCTGCTAATTTATGGTACATTCTAAAATAATTCTGAAGGGTAACGGTTGCAAATGTTTGCGTTGCTGCTTCAACTTTCACATTCTCTTTGGCCTCAATTGCCTGATGTAAGCCGTCAGAATATCTACGTCCATCCATAATACGACCGGTTTGTTCATCAACAATCTTTACCTTGTTATCCATTACTACATACTCCACATCTTTTTCAAACATGGCATAAGCTTTCAATAACTGGTTGATGGTGTGCACCCTTTCCGATTTAATGGCATAATCAGAAATTAATTTATCTTTTTGTGCTAATTTTTTATTTTCCATTAAGCTGGAATCCTTTTCAATTCTAGCTATTTCAGAACCAATATCAGGAAGTACAAAAAATTGATTGTCATCCACATCTGTAGAAATAAGGTCGATACCTTTATCTGTTAAATCAATGGAATTGGTTTTTTCTTCAATAACAAAATATAAGTCATCTGTTATCTCAGGCATACGCTTGGCATTTTCAGCAAGATAAATATCTTCTGTTTTTAGCAACAAGGCTTTCATGCCTGTTTCGCTCAAATATTTTATTATTGCATTATTTTTTGGTAAACCTTTAAAAGCTCTTAATAAGAGTATTCCACCATCTTTTGTATTCCCTTCGGCAATGAGCTTTTTTGCATCAATTAACAATTGTGTAACAAGTTTTCTTTGTGCATTATTAAGTTTAACTACATAACCTTTTAATTCACCAAATAACTGCTGATCACCTTTTGGAACCGGTCCTGAAATAATCAAAGGCGTACGGGCATCATCAATTAATACCGAATCTACCTCATCAACTATTGAGTAATGATGTTTTCTTTGAACAAGGTCTTGAGGGCTAATAGCCATATTGTCCCTCAGGTAGTCAAAGCCAAACTCATTGTTTGTGCCAAAAGTTATATCAGCCAGATAAGCATCTCTTCTTTCCTGTGAGTTTGGTTGGTAATTATCAATACATTCTACGGAAAGGCCATGAAATTCATACAATGGCCCCATCCACTCTGAGTCACGCTTTGCTAAATAATCATTTACTGTAACAACATGAACACCTCTTCCGGTAAGAGCATTTAAAAACACGGGTAATGTAGCGACAAGAGTTTTTCCTTCACCAGTAGCCATCTCTGCAATTTTCCCCTCGTGTAAAACAATACCCCCCATTAACTGAACATCATAATGAATCATATCCCATTGGATTTCATTACCTCCGGCAATCCATTTATTACTAAAAAGGGCTTTATCACCTTTTATTCTTATATTTTCTTTAACAGAAGCTAAGTTTCTATCAAAATCAGTAGCTGTTACTTCGATAGTTTCATTATTAAAAAAACGTGTTGCAGTTTCTTTCATAATAGCAAAAGCAGTAGGTAGTATCTCCTTTAAAACGTCTTCCGTTTTATCCAGGATTTTCTGCTCAATTTTATCTATTTTCTGATATATTTCTTCCCTATCTGTAATTTCTGATTCATCAGATTTAGCTTTTAGGTTTTCAATTTCTTTAATTTCATCACTGGTGTGGTCATTGATCCTGTTTTTTAATTCAATAGTTTTTGCACGCAGTTCATCATTGGAAATCCCCCTGAGATTGTCATATTCTGCTTTTACCAATTCAACTGTAGGCCAGGCTGCTCTAATGTCTTTGTCAGATTTTTTACCGAAAATTTTATTTAGTATATCGTTAATTGCCATATTATTGATGTTTATTTTGGCTATAGTTATGTAATTAAGCTGATTAGTGTTTTTTACATTTGCTGTTAATTTGATATTCGGAATTAGTTATTAAAAAATGGTGTAAAAACAATTACTATTTACTAATTACCAATTATTTGTAACAGTTTTAGAATAAAAAACATTAAAAATGCTAATTAAATTAAACGATAGCAGTTTCTTTTTAATTCTTATTTGACCCGCAAAAGTAAATTTTTTTTAGCAAAACTCTATACCATTTTAGATTTTTTAACGTAAATGATTATTAAGATAAAAAAGTATTTATATTTGCCATGAGATTTTGTTCGAATGACTGATTGTAATAATATTAATTAACCAAGGGAAAGAAGGAATAACTATCTTGTTATCGTAAATTTAGAATATTAAGAATCAAAATTGTTAACATCTAAGAATAAAACATATGCTGAAAAAAATCATTTTGTGGGTAGTGGCTATTATTATCACATTAAGTGCTGCAGTATATCAAAGACTAACAGGACCAACCCATCCTAAAAGAGTAACGCTTGAATTTGTAGATAAAACGTTTGAGCTTAAATTTTTGCGTAGTCATGGTGGTGCAGAAGATGCACCCATAGAACTGGCCATTAATGATGAATCAATAAGTGCAGAATTGCATTATAAATTTTTCCCTGAACAGGAAGGTGAAGAATGGAAAACAGCTGAATTTAAGAGAGATGAGGGAAAAATGACTGCATATTTACCTAATCAACCTATGGCTGGTAAGTTAATGTATTATATTTCGTTTAATTCTGGTAATGAAACTGTGAATCTTGAAAAAGACACACCAATTGTTATAAGATTTAAGGGCGCAGTTCCTAATTCTGTATTGTATCCACACATATTTTTCATGTTTTTTTCAATGTTATTGGCAAATGTTGCGGGTTTATTTGCTATTGCAAAAATACCCAGGTATAAGTTATACACTTATCTCACGTTTATTTTCCTTATTTTAGGTGGTCTGATTCTTGGACCTATAGTACAGAAATATGCATTTGGCGAATTATGGACAGGTATACCATTCGGATGGGATTTAACGGACAATAAAACATTGTTTGGTTTTGTTTTTTGGCTTATAGCTGTTTTTGGTAACTTAAAAAAAGATAGGCCATACTTGACAATAATTGCTGCCATTGCTGTATTGATTATTTTTTCAATACCACATTCTATGTATGGTTCAGAATTAAATCGTGCAACTGGTGATGTTACACAGGGCTTTATTTCTTTCTTTAATTTTTTGAGATAACAATTTAAATTTTTTATTCAGTGTTGTTTCATTTAGCCTGTATTTATAAATATTGGATTTAGTTTTTATAGCTAATGTGAAATATAACTTTGAGTGACGTTATTCCCTTAATTTTAATATTGTTGTATTTAATTAAATAATAAGTATCTTTCACCTAAAATCTCACCAACAAATATAAATTATGATGAAAAAAAGTATCCTGTTAATTATTATAGCCATGGTTTTTACTCAGGTTTATTCACAGGAATGGGAAATTGAAGGACATGAAATAAAAGTAAAAAAGACTGGTTCAAAACTTACACTTAGTTGGGATCATTCAGATCATGTATTGTTAATTAGTGCTGATACAATTTATCCTTTTAATACAGGTTTTGATTTTGCTTTTCTTTTGTTTGAGCAAAATGGCAAACTTGGGGTGGTTGACCCTTTTGATTTGTATGTAATAGCTGAAGCACAGTATGAATCATTTAAATTAGTGGATGCTCAATTGCCCTATATATTCGCAAAAGAAAATGTTGAATACTCTGTATTAATGGATAATTTTCAGCCTCTGTTTAAGGAAAAATTTAAAAAAATTCAACATCTTGATACACCTGGATATAGCGAATTTTTATTTTTGGTAGAAAATAATGACAAAAAAGGAGTTATTGATTTAGAAGGTGATGGAATATTTATACTTAAAATGGTTTATGATGATATTATTTTACTTCCTGAAACCAGCTTGGAAGATATTAGGTTCCATGTAAGAAAAGGGGCAAAGGAAGGTATTTGTGGTTACGGAAATGTTATTTTAAAACCTAAATATAATGAGGTAAAACAAATTGTCGGTGATGGACCTGAAGCCTATTTGGTTAAAAAAAGAAACAAAAAAGGAATGATAATCGAGGGGTATAAAGACCATCCAATTATTTTTGATAAAATTAGTTTTGTTGGTAACGCTTGGCCGTCTGGTTATATTATTTTTGAGAAAAAAGGTAAATTTGATGTGCTTGAAGGTGATAGTCAGCTAAATTTTAAACCACGTTTTGATAAGGTATGGACTGAGACCAAAGACGGTAAAGAAATATTATATATGAGTAAGGATGGAGAAATATCGACAATAAATCTATAATCAATCGAAAGGTTCCATGTGGATGGTAGCTTCAAAGTTCATTTCTTTTCGAATTGTTGATTCTATTTTCTCTGTAATATTGTGGCCTTCAGATAAAGAAATGTGTGGTGGTAACTTAATGTGAAAAGTTATTTCTGTATGGTTTCCATAATTGTGAATGTGTAGATGATGAAAATGAACATCCATATCAGTTATTCTGCTAATTAGGTTTTTTATTTTGTTATCCAGAATTTTATCTGGATTTTCACCCATTAAAGGTGAAATGGCATCGCGGATTACTTCATAACTCGCGTAAAAAATCAATAAGGCGACTATTATGCCGAGCACTGAATCCAGCCACCAGAAACTTTTCCCAATTAAAATTCCAATTAGTATAATTACTGATGAAATGGCATCACTTCTATGGTGCCATGCTTCAGCTTTTAATGAATTTAATTTTGTTTTTTTGTAAGCCCACAGTGCATACTGGGCCAATAATTCTTTTACTACTATAGAAATGACAGTAACAACAATAACAAGAGTTCCAAAATTTGCTGATTGATGATCGGTCAATCTTCTTATTGAATTGACTAAAAAATTAAAAGCAATTACCGATAATAATACACCAATGATTAAAGAAGCAATAATTTCAGCACGACCGTGCCCAAATGGATGGTTTTCATCAGCCGGTTTTTTTGAAATTCGGATGGCTATTAATAGAATTATAGAGGTTAAAGAATCAGATAGTGTATGCCAGGCATCAGCAATAACAGCCACTGAACCTGAAATAACACCAACCCAGAATTTTAATCCAAAAAGGAATATGTTACCAAACAAAGATAACCAGCCTTCTATAATTGCGTATTTTGCTTCATTTTTATTCACAACACCTATTTTTTTATTTCTAGTTTGCTATTTACTTTTGGTTATTGGCCTATGGTTATAACCCGTAACAGTATCCAGTGACCAGCAACAATTTTGTGTTGAAAACCAGTATTAAAAAAAACATTTCATAAAACAGAACTACAACGAATAAACTGTTATCTATAAATTTTCTTTTTATTAAGTGCCCTTTGATACCTGCGGGCATAAACCAAATGCTTTGCATAACTTTTGGAAAAATTATGATAACCGGAAAAGTCTTCTTTTGCACACATGAAAGTATAATTGTGTTTTTCATAATTTAAAACCCCATCAATAGACGAAATCTCTGGTAAATTAATTGGTGATGGAGGTAGGCCAACATATTTATACGTATTATAGGGCGAATCAATTTTTTTGTCCCTGTTTAAAACCCGCCTGATAGAAAAATCACCAATAGCATATACAACAGTAGGATCCGATTCTAACAACATTCCTTTGTTTAGCCTGTTTATATACAAACCCGCCACTTTGGCTTTTTCATCATTATGTAGCGATTGTTCTGCCTGTACAATAGAAGCTAATGTTGAAACTTCAAGCGGTGTCATTTTTATTTTTTTTGCCTTCTCTAGGCGTTCTTTAGTCCAGAATTTTTCATATTCCTTATTCATTTTTTTAAAGAATGCTTTAGCCGAAATATTCCAATAAAACTCATACGTATTAGGAATAAACATGCTGATAACTGTATGGGGTGTAAATTTATAAGGTTTTAAAAAATGATTATTATTTAAAAGAACTATCAATGTAGATGAATCTAATTCAAGCTTTTGTGAAACTTTTGAAGCAAGTTCCTGTTTGGTTCTTATATTATTGAATGTGAGTTTTATTGGTTTTTGATGCCCTGACCTTAGCATGTTTACAATGTCATTATTGCTCATGCCGGATTTGATTTCATAGCGCCCTGACCTGATTTTTTTATATTTTTTCTTGTCAGCTACCCATAAAAAATTTTCCATATCTTTCAGAATTTTATGTTCTGATAATGAATCTGTAACGTTACTTAATGTAGCATCTGACACAATGTATAAATAAAAAACCTGCTTATCTTTCAATAAGGTATTATCCAAATAAATTTTATTATAAAAATGTATGGCTATTACTGCTGCCAGACCAATTAATATAAAAATAGTAATTATAATGGCCTTGATTTGTGAGCTTTTAATCTTCATATAATGTTTATATCCTAATTTATTATTTTACGGCAAATTTAACGGAATTATTCTTGTAAAATGGTACTGAAAATGAAATATTATATAATTATACATAAAATTTTGATTAAAAATTTTGTATATTTAACTTATTAAAAAGGTTTATTAATTGATTTTAAATCCATGAAACTTGCTATACCAAAAATATTATTTTGTATTATCCTGATATTTGGTTTTGGGAATGCCATGGCACAAATAGATGATATAAAAAAAAAATCAAAAGAAAATAAAGGCAGCAAATCAAACAATTCATCATTTTTAGAAAAATCTACAGGTGATTTTGGTTCGGGTTGTGTGGAGGGAGCTTTTAGCTGTTGCTTTAATAATGGTGTTGCTTTGGCTTTTGGTTTAATTGCTAAAAACCACAAATCTATAATGAACCTTATGGAAAATGACCCAACAATACTTTCATTTGAGGCTCGGGCAAATTTTGCATTGGGGTGGCATTATTCTAAAGATATTAATTACTTTTACGTTAATTATTTGCCTGGGGTAAGAGGGAATCTTGGTGCCTTTGCAACAGATTTCCGCTTTAATGTTCTTACAGAATATACAGACGGTTTTCCTAACTCATTTACATCATGGGAATGGTTATTCTTGTTTAATATTGAGCCTGTTCAAAGCTTTAAGCTTAGCTTTGGTACAGGTATACAAAATGAGCGATTTTCTGATTCCTATTTTAATGAACACTATATTGGTTTTCGCTTTGGACTTGCCAATAATAGTGATTACATAGATGCAAATACCCGTTTTTCAGTAGATTATTTAACATCTGAATTTCCTTTTTTTGAGGGTGGCGTTCATTACCAAAAGCGCATTGCTGAATTCAACAACGCATATATGTACATAACACTTGGCGGGATTTATCAAAACTATTATTCCTCTCATGATATTTGGGCTTTACAGGGTGGTTTAATTATTAATGTTCATTAGTTCTGCAGGCAGAAGTGTTTGAATTTTGTGAATAGAAACAGCATCGTTTTGATTTTTTATCAAAATTTTGTAAATTTAGGTATATCAATTAAGGGAGATACGGGCTAGCTGCGGATAAAATTTAAAAACAGCTTGAGGATAAATCTATTTCAGTAGATTATTTAGTTAATAATGCAAGTGTTTTTTATTCGGTTCATACCAAGATTATTGTCTCAAAATTAACAGGGTTCAATGGTAAAAGAATGATTTTTTGACAATTGTAAAAACCACACAGATGAAACATCCATGATAATAATTTTTACACATACGAACATGATTATATCGTAAAAGTTACTGTAAGTATGAGCGTTAAGTGTTGAGGGTGTTCCATCCGACCATTGAAAATAATTAAATATAAACTGATGAAACATTTTATCTATGGAATAAAGTATCTGTCCAAATATTGGTTTCTTGGAAAAGCCGATCCTCTTACACTTGGCCTTACGCTTCATACCGGCTGTAATCTGAATTGTAGTCACTGTGCAATTATTAAAAGGCCAAATTGGAGTGTCAGTTTTAACGAAGCAGCTAAGATAATTGATAATTTCTATTCAAAAGGAGGGAGAAGTTTAATACTGACAGGAGGGGAACCTTTTCTTTGGCAGGATAATTCATATATTATGGAAGATATTGTTAGCTATGCTAAGAAGAAGGGCTATTATGCAGTGATAATTTATACTAATGGAACAATAAGTCTCGAATCCGGGGCTAATACAATCTTCGTCAGTATTGATGGTACGAGGGAAGTTCATGATTCTTTAAGAGGTAAGTCGTTTGAAAGGATAATAAATAAAATTAGAAAGTCTCATCACCCTTCAATTTACATTAATTATACTATTAACTCGGAAAGTAAGTCTGTAGTTGAAGAATTTTTGCAATATGTAGATGAAATTCCACAGATAAAAGGGACTTTTTTTTACGTTCATACACCCTATTATGGTTATGATGAATTATTTATTGATAAATCTGCCAGAAAAGATGTTTTATTGAAATTGCTTGAGTTAAAAAAGCGGTATAACGTTTTAAACTCTGTATCGGGTTTAAAATCAGCCATAAGAAATGACTGGAAGAAAAATATAGAAAGTTGTGTTATATATGATAAAGGTAAATATTTCAATTGCTGTACTGATAACAATAATGGAAAGACCTGTGAGGATTGCGGCTATTTAAGCTTTGCAGAAATAGATCAGACCTTGAAACTTAAGCCCGGTGCAGTAATGAATGCGATTAAATATTTTTAAAAGATATTTGGAAAAAAATATTTTTCTTAGATGCATTAAATACAGTGGAAAGCCATTGAATTTATTGGGATGATACTGGTGAAAAATAAAATATGGTGGATAATTGTGTTGGTTTTTGTATTTATTCCTGTAAAGAAATATGCACAAGAATCGAAGGGTATTCAATATAAATTTACTGAAACTGATTCTACCTATTCATTTTTAGGGAGTTTTAAAACTCGTGCTGAGCCTGGCTGTTTACTTGAAATGTGTTTTAATTATGAGCATATTCGTGCGCTTGGTGTTTTTGCTAAAGAAGTGTTGTTAGTTGATGAAGGAAGTGGCTGGAACCAAATAGCTTATCACTATCAAAAGTTTATCATTTTTGAAAATAAATCTGTTTGGCACCGGAAACTTAATGAAGAAAAACAAAGGGTTGATTTTACCATGGTTTCAAGTAAAAACAGCCATAGTGTTATGCCCTGTATGGTTTCTTCTTCGGGGTTTTATCAGGTTAGGCAGCAGGGAACATGCCAAATTGTTGAATATTATCAGGAATGTCAGCTTACTACAGCTGTAATCACAAGTTTGTATATTGATATAATGAAAAATGAAGTGATTAAATTCATGTATAGGTTTTCGGACTATGCTGATACACATTGTAACTAATTAAAATGTGGAAACTATGGTATCAAATTTTTTAAGAAAAAAAATAAGTCAGCACTTTACCAATCAAAATGAATTAGTTTTTCATAATAATATTCCATCTTTTGAACAAATAGCATACAAGTTTAGGGGTATTGATGAATTAGGGATATATCTGCATATACCATTTTGCAATCAGATCTGTCCATACTGCCCTTATAATAAAGAAATTTACAGTGAAGAAGCATGCCAAAATTATGTACAGGCACTTATTAAAGAAATTGATATCTATGCTCCCATTCTAGGTGTTAAACCTGTTACAAGTTTTTATATTGGTGGAGGTACACCCACAACTATGCTTGGAAAGGGAATCGAGCGAATAATTAATCATATCTACAAGCGCTTTAATATGCAATGCCATGTTCATATGGAAAGTCATCCAAACCACTTAACAGATGAAAACCTTGATGCTATAGAGGCAATGGGTGTTAAATATCTGAGTATTGGTGTAGAATCTTTGCAGGATAGCCTACTTAAGGCTATTGAAAGACCATACACTGTTAAGGAGGTTAAAAAAAATGTTGAGCGGGCTGTTAATAGAACCTTTGAATGTGTAAATATTGATTATATTTTTGATTTACCGGGACAAACTCTTCCTGATATCGAAAAGGCTGGCAATGATATTGTAAACTTGGGTGTAGATCAGGTAGCTACCTATCCGTTATTCAGGTTCCCTTATACCCGTTTGGGGAGAGAATTCCAAAGGAAAAGAAATGTAATAGGAACCATGTTTCGTCGCAGAAAATTGCTGAAAGTTTTTGAAGATATTTTTTATGATTCAGGATATGAGCGATCCTCTGTTTGGGCATTTACAAAAAAAGGGATTGATAAATATTGTTCTGTGACTGTTCCTTTATATTTGGGTCTTGGAGCCAGTGGCGGTTCCTATTTGAAAGATGTTTTTTATGTGAACACATTTAAAGTGAAAGAATATATTAAAGCAATAAATGAAGGGAATTCGCCCATTGCACTTTCCATTGACCTGTCTAAAGAAATGCAGATGGCAGCCTGGTTGTATTGGCGTATATATGAAACAAAATTCAAAAAAAGCGATTTTCAAAATAGGTTTAATCGCAGTTTTGATGAAAAATACGGTAAACATATGAAAATATTAAACAGAATGGGTTATTTAAGAAATGGACATGACCAAATAAAATTGTCAGACAAAGGTACTTATTGGATTCATGCTTTTGAAGATTTTTTCTCCATTGATTATATTAATAAACTTTGGGGTACATCAAAAATTAATCCCTGGCCTGAAAAGGTAAAATTGTAAAACGCAGTAAATATTCCTGAACAGTAAAGAATGTGCGTAAAGTTGATAAAAAGATAATAAATGGAAACTCAACAAAAAAATATTAAATTAATAATTGTTTTATTCAGGTTCAATTGTCTGGAGTAGATTGCACATGATATCATTAATTCGCTTGATAATCCTCAATTTTAAGTTTGCCCTTTATATTTAGAACCCATTTAACGCATGCATGGAAAATGTCCGGTTTTAAAAACATCATGGGGCAAGCATTTGGGATAATTTCAATACCATTTTTTTCGGCAAGTTTCACCGCGTCTTTGCTGTAACTTCCATTTCCAAACGCTTTATGTATCCAAACATGTTTAATACCAAGCTCAATACATTCTTTTACCAGATTAATTGTTGCTGAAGGGGGAGTACTAATCATTAGTGCATCAGGCTTTTCAGGTATTGATTTTATATCAGGGAAACATTCAATATTTTTAACCTGTTTAAATTTAGGATTAACAGCAAATACATTGTAGCCATTTTTTTTAAATTTGTTATAAAGATGATTAGCTACCTCAGTGCCTTCACTTGAATATCCTGCAAATGCAATGTTCTTTTGTGCTAAAAAATCATTTACTCTGTTTTTGAATTTTGTATCCATTTTATTTTTTCAGTAAGTTTTATTATCCTTCAAAATTACAACATGCCATATTTAATTCAAGTGCTTAGAGAGATGTTGTTGAATAGGTTTCGAATTAATATTATTCAAACACAAATTTGAGTGCTGCCATTTCTGAATACACAAGCCATATACATAAGCAAAAAAAACTATGATTTTTAATTTTATGTAACTAAAGTTTTCCTTTTTTTACATATTCCTTTAAATTTGCCTGTCAATAAAAATTTTATTTATGATACATCTTCTTAAAAAAGAAATTAACGGTTTTTTTAGTTCCTTAACCGGATATGTGGTTATCGTCGTGTTTCTTTTATCCACCGGTTTGTTTTTATGGGTGTTTCCAGGTCAATTTAATATTTTAGACAATGGCCATGCAAGCTTAAATCCTTTGTTTACGATCGCTCCCTGGGTATTCCTGTTTTTAGTGCCGGCGGTAAGTATGCGTTTATTTTCTGATGAAAAAAAATCAGGCACTATAGAATTTCTATTTACACAACCACTTACGGAAATGCAAATTGTATTGGCAAAATACTTTGCAGGTGTAGTATTGGTCTTGTTTTCTTTAATCCCAACCTTAATTTATTTGATCTCGGTGTATCAAATGGGTAACCCGGCTGGAAATATTGATATGGCAGGTGTTTGGGGTTCCTATATAGGTTTGTTCTTTCTGGCTGCCATATATGTTTCAATTGGTGTATTTTCTTCATCATTAACAGAAAATCAGATTGTTGCATTTTTAATTGCATTGCTTCTATCTTTTTTCATATATATTGGTTTTGAGTCAATTAGTAGTTTAAATTTTTTAAATCCTGTATCAGGAATAATCCTAAATTTGGGAATTAATGAACACTACAAGTCAATTAGTCGTGGTGTACTTGATTTAAGGGATATTGTTTATTTTATTTCTGTAATTGCTATTTTTATCTATTTGACAAAAATGGTTTTAGAAAGTAGAAAGCTGATAAAAAAGAATATAATAAAGCAAAAGGTAGTTCAATTGGTCCTCATTTTTGTGGCGGTCATTTTAGTAAATTATGTAGTCTCGTTTGTTCTTTATCGTATTGATATGACATCGGAAGGGCGTTATACTATATCTAAGCAAAGTGAAAATCTGCTTGAGAACCTTGACGACGAATTATATGTGAAAATTTATCTGGATGGTGATGATTTACCTGTTGGTTTTAAGAGGATGAGGAGGTCTTTAGCTGATTTGCTTGAAGAATTCAAAGTTTATGCTGGAAGTGATATTAACTACCGCTTTATTAACCCAAGTGAAAGCTCTGATAAAAATGTACGTTTTGGTTTGTACAAACAATTATTTGAGAAAGGACTTGTTCCTATAGAATCAAAAGAAACCACTGATGAGGGAAAAACTATGCAAAAGATGGTGTTCCCGGGTTTAATAGTTGTGTATAAAGGAAAAGAAATGGGGGTTAACCTTTTAAAAAACAACCCGAGGTATAAACCGGATGGTGAGGAAAATATTAATAATTCGGTTCAGTCTATGGAATATGAGCTGACCAACGCTATTCGTAAATTAACAAAAGGTGAAAAACCGGAAATTGCGTTTTTGGAAGGACATGGTGAACTTAATGAATACCAGGTCTTGAACATTTCCAATACTTTATCAGAATATTACGATGTGAAAAGGGGTGTTATTGGTGGCATGTATGGAATTTTGGACAATTTTAAAGCGGTAATAATTGCCGGGCCTATTGTTAAATTTTCAGAAAATGACAAGTTTGTAATTGACCAATATATCATGAAGGGTGGAAAAGTTTTGTGGCTTTTGGATGGTGCCAGTGTCAATATGGACAGTCTTCAATATTCGCCTATTACGATTGGCATGCCGCTTGAACTTAATTTAGAGGATCAGTTGTTTAGATATGGAGTACGTGTGAATCCGGGTATTTTACAGGATGCGCAATGTGCAAAAATTGGATTGACGATGCATGGTCCTGATGGCCAGCCAAAAATAAACCTGTATCCCTGGACATATTACCCTGTGGTACTTTCAGATAACACAAATGAAATAAATAAATATTTGGATGTAATAAGACTGGAATATCCTGCATCGCTTGATACAGTTTCATCATCACCTGATGTAAAAAAGACAATATTATTACATTCTTCCACAAGGTCAAAATTTGATTATGTACCATCTGAAATTAACTTAATGGATGCACGAAATAAGCCTGTTGAGAGCATGTTTAATAAGTCATTAGTACCGGTTGCGGTATTGCTTGAAGGAAAGTTCGATTCTAACTTCAAAAACCGATTGCTTGATCCAAAAATTACACAGGGCCATGAAGTAATTTCCAAAAGTAAAGATACCAGAATGATTGTTATATCAAATAGTTCAGTTATCAGGAATGAGATTTCAGAAAAAGGTGAAACCTATCCATTGGGATTTGATATTAATACACAAAAAACTTTTAAAGGAAATAAACAGTTAATAACCAATTCAATTAATTATTTATGTGATGATGAAGGTTTAATGGCCATTCGTTTACGGGAAATTAAATTACGCCTTTTAGATAAAACAGAAATAAGTTCGAATAAAATGTTTTGGCAAACAACGAATACTTTAATTCCTATTCTTTTTGTTATTTTGTTTGGTTTAATTACTGGCTATGTTCGAAAAAGGAAATACACAGGAGATTGAATATTGTTAATTGATTATTGAAAAATGAAAAAAATGAAGAAATGGAGACTTGCAAAGTTTTTAAAACTTGGAAAGTCTTTGCATATAATTAACAGTAGGCAATCTAATCTACTTATCTAAAATTTAATAAATTATTAATGTCCAAAAGAATCATTTTAATAGCTATCATTCTGATACTTGCAGGCGCTGCGTGGTATTATAATCATGAAAAAAACAGAGTTATATCAAGTCATGACTTTCTGATTGATGATACATCCACAGTC
>JBDLJL010000015.1:0-47923 GCA_039714415.1 Bacteroidota bacterium | reverse complement strand
ACTGAGAACTGAATACTGAGAACTGAATACTGAGAACTGAATACTGAGAACTGAATACTGAGAACTGAATACTGAGAACTGAATACTGAGAACTGAATACTGAATATTAAATATCTAAAATCTAATTTTATAACAATGAATATTCCAAAAGCCTATACAAAAGGGTTTATCCAAACAGCAAAATTTCCAAGAATGCTTTTTCTTCTTTATTTTGCTAATATTATGATGGCATTGATATTTGCTTTGCCATTTTTATCCGCATTAAAAAGCAGTGCCGGAAATTCTGACTTTTTAAATGGCCTGCTTGAAGGTTTTGATTATACAGTATACTCAAATCTAATATATTATTCCGGTGAAGCATTTAAAGTATTAACTGGTGGTGTAAAATGGTTAATTCTTGCTTATTTCTTATTGAGCGTTTTTCTTGCAGGGGGGATCATAAGAACCTTAAACGATGATAAATTTTCCACAGCATCTTTTTTTGGGGCAGGTGCGCATAGTTTTTTCAGGTTTTTAGGCTTAAGCCTGATAACTGCGGCATTTCAGCTTGTCTTTCTATTACTTATTTTTATTCCTGTTGGAATGTACATTGGTAAAAACTTTAGTGAATTTCAGTCGGAATTAACAGCCTACTACATTGCATTTTCAGCTTTAGGTTTTTATTCACTTATTTTCTTGCTAATTTCTATGATAGGAGACTATGGTAAGTTCTATCTTGAATTAAATAATAACTTTAATGTATTTAAAGCTTTTTGGGGCGGTGTAAAATACGTATTTAAGCATTTTCTGAAAACTTATCCTCTATATCTAACATTATTATTTTTACCTGCAGTAATTATGTATGTTTATCTGTACCTGGAACAAGATATGAAGATGGCAACAGGAATTGGCATATTACTTGTATTTTTAATGCAACAAGCATTTATTCTACTTAGGGTATATTTAAGAACATGGATATTGTCTTCACAATTAATGGTTTATGACGATGATTTTCTACAACTGGCTGAAGTTGAATCAGTAGTACAAAGCATTGTTGAACAAAAGGTAAAAGAGATAGAAAATAAAAAAGAAATTTTTTCTGAATCAATTAGAAATATTAGAGAAACTGAAAACAACGAAAGTATAGAAGAAAAAATCGATCAGGAAATAGAAGAAAATACAAAGGAAGAAATTAAGAACCAATCGGAATATGAAATTGACTTTGACAAAACCTTTGCAAAAACTGAAGTAGAAAAAGACAAAGTATTAACTGAAGAAGATATGCTTAATAGAATGGAAGAAGAAGAAGACAATTCTGATACAGGCAGGGAAAAAGAAGACGATAAAGCGATTTGATTTAATTAGGTGGAAAACTACAAATTTATAGATTATCGATTTTAAATTATAAATGGTAGATTAGAAATTAGTGAACAATTATAAATAATCAATAGTCATTCGACATTTTAAAAGTATGGCAAAAATAATATCAATTATTAATTACAAAGGTGGTACAGGGAAAACAACCACAGCATTGAATTTTGGAGCTGCACTTGCCAAAAAGCGAAAAAAAGTGCTTCTTCTTGATTTTGATAGCCAGTGTAACCTGAGTCTTTCCAAAGGGATTCGTAACTCAGAAAAACATATTGGAAATGTACTATCAAAAAAGGCAACGATTGAAGAATCAATAATCAAGCTTGATGGTTTTTCAATAGTTCCTTCAACTGGTGATCTGTTGGATTATGAAATTGGCATCAGCAATGAACCAGGAAGAGAATTTATTGCCCGGGAAATTTTAGCAGAAGTAAGTGATCAATATGATTATATTATTATTGATTGTCCACCCAGCCTTGGACTATTGGCTATCAACTCATTGGTAGCTGCTGATTATTTTATTGTACCAATGCAGGCAGAAAACTTTGCATTTATTGGTTTGGATAGTATTTTAAATGCTACACAAAAAGTGAAAGATCGTATGAATCCCAAATTGGAACTTGCCGGAATATTGTTGGCCAAATTTGCACCCAGAACAAAGTTTGCAAAGGCGGTTATATCAAATATTATGGCCAATGATCGTATAAAAAATAAACTATTTGATTCTTATATAAGGCAAGATATTTCTTTAATGGAATCCCCTGCATTTGCTCAAACCGTTTTTGAATATGCACCAAAGTCTAACGGGACGAGGGACTATAGAAACTTCGCAAACGAATTTTTAAAAAAGTATGGCAAAAAGGAAAAGAAAAATTAGTGAAATAAAGAACGCGCTTCTTTCTAATACATCTTTTATCAATAATACAGATAAAAAACCTGAAGAAATTGTTGAAGTTGTAGCTAAGAATGCAGTTGAACTTGATAAACAGACACTTGCAAAAATTAAATTACTTGCAAACTATTACGGTAAAGATTATACTGATTTAATTAATGAAGCCTTAAGTCATTATCTACGTATAAAAAAGCTCGATATTGATGAAGCTCTTAAAAATATAGTAGTTGGTGATGATGAAGAATAACTATTGCTTTATTTGACTGCCTGTGAGCAATTTAACAGATAAGCAACCATCCGATAACGATCTTTTCAAGCTTATTTGATAAATAAAATGCCCTTTTGGGAAATAACAAATCTTTAACCTGCATAATAGTATGTTGAAAATTTAAGGGTATTATAGTTTTTTCTTTTCTTGCAACACTATTGCTAATTGAACATAAAACATGGGGCTTACTACCCTACATCTTGCAAAACATTATCCCCTCAACCATTTAGGAATTGTTCCGAAATAACATGACGGTTTCAACTTGCTCTTTTGCCTTTTATCTTCTTTGAAAAACGCTTCAATTAGCTCGGCTCGCTATTATTAGTTTTTCAAATTGCTAAAAAACAAAATACCTGTATTTAAAACTGTCAATTTATTCCATCACAATTCCTTAGTTTTATTAATTATTCCAAATTATTTTATAAATTGTTTAAATATTCTATTTATCTTGTTGGGATAAATAAAAGCTATCTAAAGTTTTATTAGATGACCTATTGTTAAGATTAAAGTACAACCATTTTTCGCACATTAATTTTAAGAACAATGGAAATAAATACAAAAACCTTCTATAATGTTTGAGTATACAGAACTCGTATATATTGTTGATTTTACCGGAAAAATTCTTTATTTAAGTTCAAGAGAACCTGGCAACAAGCACAATTACGAGGATTTAATGGATGTTATTGGTTATGTTTCAAAAACAGAGTTCAGTGAAAGCTTGGAAAAAATAAAAAATGGAGAAAATATTAGTTTTAATATATTGACTGATGCTCTAACTAACAGTTCTGAGGAGCTATTATGTGTAATTTCACCACTATATGATTATAATGGTGAAATTCACCTTGCATCAGTTGTAATTACTGATAGAAGATATGAGTTTCTGTTTAATGAAAACAATGATGCCCTGTTTATTACGGATTTTGATGGAAATTATCTGGAAGTAAACTCAAAAGCATCAAGAAGATCAGGTATTTCCCATGCTAAATTTAAAGAAATTTCATTATTAGATGTTCCCGGCAAACAGGATTCTGAAGTTATTAAAAAGTACTTTGAAAGAATAATTGACAAAGGCAGTGCAAGCCAACAAATTGATTATACAAATTCTGCTGGTAAATTTGTTTTTACCGAAGTGAGAGGGAAAAAAATTACATATGGTGGTAAAAGTGCGATTCTTCATTCTTCACGAGAAATTTCTGAGCAAAGAAAATCGAACCAGGAAATTCTAGAAAACGTCATACAATCTGAAGAAAATGACCGGAAACATTACGCCACTGAAATACTTGATAACCTGGGCCCTTTACTCTCATTAAATAAAATGCTGATTGAAACTTATTTTGATACTAAAGCGAATAAGGTGAAAAATCAAATTATTGAGAAAATAAATACCAATTTGGAGGAAGCGATTAAAATAACAACAGAACTAACCCAAATTATTAGTCCTCAAATTTTAACTAAGTTTGGGCTTAGGCCAGCCCTGCATACTTTTATTACAAAATTTGCCGAACTACAAAAAATTAAAATCAGGTTAATTCTGGATATTCCGGAAAAATTTTCTGAAAAAATTGATACCGTAATATATCGGGCGATTGTAGAAATTGTAAATTATTTTACGAAATATATAGCTACCACATTTATAAATATTGATCTTGCTATTGTAGGCAATATGATAAAGATTATTTTAGAAAGTAACAAAGAGTTTATTAATCCAAATATACAACCGGATGGTAATTATCAATTAAAACAAATTAATCTGGAAAGCAGATTACATTCCATTAATGGTGAAATTGAATATCATAAAAGAAAAAATATTGACCGAGTGATTATTAAAGTACCGATTAATAATATATAAATATGATAAATGTTATTATTGTAGATGATCATGACTTATTAAGGGAGGGGATAAAATTTATTCTTTCGCAGATGAAAGATGTAAAAGTTGTTGGTGAGGCAGCAAATGGTAAAGAATTTATACAACTCCTTGAAAAAAGTAAGTTACCCGATATTGTTTTACTGGATATTACCATGCCCGAAATGGATGGTATTGATGCTTGCCAGCATGCCTTAAGAAAATATCCTAAATTAAAAATAATAACTTTATCAATGCATGATGAGCAGGAATATTATTTTAAAATGATACAGGCGGGTGCGAAAGGTTTTGTTTTAAAACAAGCTGGTAAAAAAGAACTTGAAAAAGCTATTAGAGAAGTTTATTCAGGTGGGAGCCATTTTCCTGAAGATATTTTGAGAGAAATCATTTTTAAATTTGGAACAGCGGAGTTTTTTAATGATAATCCTTTTAATCTCTCAAAAAGAGAAATAGAAGTACTTGCTTTAATTTGTCAAGGAAACACTAATTCTGAAATGGCTGAAAAATTGTTTCTAAGCCCAAAAACGATTGAAGGTCATAGATCTAACTTATTATCAAAAACCGGAACGAAAAACTCCGCCCACCTGGTTATGTTTGCCATTAAAAAGGGGATCATTAAATTGTAAATAGATTTATTGCTCTTTTTTAAATAACTGTGATACGTAAATCTTTTTATTAAACTAAACTAGAGCGAATCAGTTTAATATCATCTTCATAATAAATAACAAACAGGGGAAAACCCTTATTTGTAAAAAGTATTTCACCTCGAAAAAAAAGGTTTTTCCTCATATATTCATATAAATATATACTTTCCTTTGCATTGTAAAGAATTTCTAAAAAATTAAAAATCTGTAAAAATCAGTTTCTATCGTAGAAATCACTTATGATACGAGTAATGGAATAAAATTTGTTCATAAAGAAACATTATTGAAATAGAAAATCCATTGCCTGCCCAGCCTTAGCGGGGAATAATGCGGGTTAAATTCCTGAAATTCGGTAATAAAACAACGTATAATTTAATAACAAAAGACTATGGAAATAGATACAATACAAAAAAAAGAACTCTATACTATATTCAAACTATATAATATCATGCAAAAAAACTACCTCAATTGCATATATAGAGGAATTTTTACAAATGAATTTACCAAAAAAATTCTTTCTCTCACAGAGACAAGTCTTATTGAGAAAGAAGAACCCAGGATATTAAAAAAGAAAATTTATAATATAATGGTTGAAGGGCTTCAAAATATAACCAGACACCAAGCCGATAATAAAATTGAATCAAATAATAATTATAGTGTTTTTGCCTTAAAAAGAGAATTCGGAAAATATTTTATTACCATAGGTAACTTAGTTGAAAAGAAGCTGGTTGAAGAGCTTAGTCTAAAAATTGAAAATGTAAATAAATTGAGCAAAGAACAGCTAAAAGAGTATTATACAAAGGGTTTATTGCATGATAAAATTTCTGAAAGGGGTGGGGCAGGATTAGGGTTAATAGATATGGCCAGAAAATCAGGTAATAAACTTTTATATTCTTTTGAGGAAATTGATGATATCTATTCGTATTTCTATATGCACACGGAAATCCTTGCTAATAAAAAGATTGAACCTGATTTTGATACAAAATTTTCTAAAAATACAAATTACAACAATACCTTACATAAAATCCTGAATGAAGAAAATGTAATTTTCAGTTTTAATAATTCTTTTAATGAAGACAACATGATGAATTTATTATCAGTTATAGAAAATCAGGTAAAGGATAATGTGAAACTCAAAAAGCGTGTTTATAATATAATGGTTGAAATGTTTCAAAATATTATTAAACATGGCTATGATTATGAAAATGTTTATAACAGTGAATCAGGGGGCCTATTTTATATTTCTGAAAACAATGATGCATATATGTTAAATACCGGTAATTATATCAAAAGTCAAAAAATTAAAAAATTAAGAGATAAAATTGATTACATAAATAGTTTATCAGCGAATGAATTAGAGAACTTTTATAATGATATGCTTTTTAATTTTGATATAGATTCTAATAAGGAAGCAGGTTTGGGCTTAATTGATTTACGAATGCGCACAGACAGCCAACTAAAATACGAGTTTTTAAATATTGATGATGAATTTTCTTTTTATGCATTAAGAACTACAATTTCGAAAAAATAAATTATGGATCAAATAAATATTGTCCCAAATCATATAAATAAACAAACGAATAACACTGATAATTTAACTCTGGAAATTACAGATTGTGAGAAATCTACAATTAAATATATTGGTGATGGTGCCACAATCAGTCAAATAGCAGAGAAACTATTATTGAGCCCTGATAAGATTAATGAAATTATTGAAAAGCTTTTGATCAAAACCAATACAAGGAATTTAGCTCATTTAATGATGTATGTAGCTGTAAATAAAGTTTTACACTAAGAGTTAACTCGCACATACTAAAGATGTTATAATGACTATTGTGTAATATAGCCTTTTGCAATACAATAAAAAAATTGATGTTTAGATAAATTAAAAGTATTTTTGACAAAATTTTGACACAAAATATTTTGCAACAAGAAGTAAAATATTAGTAAACAAGTTAAGAATGAAAGCATTACATTTAACAGAAACTCCAACTACACCTGAAATCAACCTTGATCCAGAAAATAATAAATTTGAGTTAATCGGAAAATCCTTACCTACAAATTCAATAGAATTTTATGAACCTGTATTTGAATGGGCAAATAAGTTTTTCTATACTGATGATGTTCCTTTAGATATGATTCTTGATTTTAAACTTTATTATTATAACACATCTTCATCAAAACAAATTGCCAAGCTATTCAGAATTATTGAAAAAAGTCCGGCTAGTGTTAATATAACAGTTAACTGGTTCTATGACGAAGAAGATGTTGATATGCTTGAAGCCGGTGAAAGATTTAATAAATTATTAAATTTCGATTTTGAATTCGTTGTTAATAAAGAATAAATTCAGGCAGGATAATTCAAAAACCAGTCAATAAGCAAACAGAAGAATTATTAAGAAAGGAAATAATTCAAAGAGTTCATTTGGGCTATTTTTTTTGTTTCAAAAATATATTCTACAAAAATTACTAATAAATCAAGGGAAAACCCTTGATTAAAAAGCCATATTTTCCCCTTATAAATACTCTATTTCCCTTATAAATCATAAGAACTAAATAAGTTCCTTTGCATACTACTATTAAAATTATTGTTTTTTAGACTTAACCACAAATTAAAAAAAATGAAAGAATTATCTTCTTCTATTATTATTATTGGAATTATTGCACTCAGCTTATTTTCTTGTTCAAGCAAACCCCATAGTGCCCATATTGAAAAATATGTAAGTTCTGATAGTTTGTATGTTAGGTATAAAAACATGATTAGCGATACCATTAATTGTACAGCCTGTGTAGATTGTGCTGCAATGGCTTTAGCCATTTCTTATGGTATTGATGAAGAAATTTCTGAAAATCATGAAAAATTGGCACAATATTTTAAGGAACATGGTGATATTCCTTGTCCGGAGTTATTATGTGATAAAGAATGATCAAAACAAGCAATTGTGTTTAATTAAAGACAAAAAAAAATCTAAATTAATAATTACTTACAAAATGAATAGTATTAAAAAAATCAGCTTTCTTTTACTGGTTTATGCCCTAAATATTAATAATAACGTGCAAGCTCAAAGTATGGATTGCGGATCTATTCTAAAATACAGAAAGGCTTCATATCCATTTGTATACAACAACTTATCAAAAAGTGCTGTATGTACTTCTGGAAAAACGTATGAGTTTATCGTACCTTTAGAATCAGGTAATGAATACCGCCTTAGCTTTTTCGCCAGTTCAGTTTTTAACCATCATATTAATTTCAGAGTAATTGATTTAAATACAAACGAACAGGTTTTGAATTTGCCCGGAGAATCTGAAAATGATGAAATCTGTAATTGTGCATTACGTGATTATTTTCATTCTAAGCTGAATAAATTAGTACATCCTTATTATGACTTTATTCCAACCAATTCCACAAATATTAAAATAATTATTGATATACCGTCTATAGATGGAAAAAAGCCAATAAACAATTCATCAATATATCAAGGAAGTATTGATAAAATCAGTGGCTGTGTAACCATCTTTATTCAGGATAAAAAGGCAGAAAATTTAGGTTTTAAATAATTTATAAGTTTATTATTTTATAATAGATTAATTCAGAGTATATAATTCCTGAATAAGAACCAATCCCAATAGACAGAATGTAATGTCCTTTTTCTGTAAAAGTTATTTCCAAATAGCCTTTTTCTTTTATTCGATTAGTAACTTTTGATGATTTTAGATTCTTTCCCTTTTGAATCAAATATAAAAGGGAGAACTGAATAATTAATATTTGGTTTTATATGGACTTTTATAGTATCATTTTTAGCAATATAATATCCTTATATATTTATTAAATCGTCAAGCCGGAAAATATGTTAATTGCCCATTCTATTTTTTTTGAAATATTACACATAAATACAAAATAAAAACATTTTACTATAAATTTGTAAGGTTAAAAAAAAGAAATTATTATTTTTATTCAAAAAAATAAGAAATGCCAATAATATACAACCATAGCTATAAACCACCCTTTCTATTCAGAAATTACCACATGAATACTATTTTCCCTGCTCTTTTTAGGAAGATTAAAAAAATAGATTACCAAAGAATGCGAATAAGCACACCTGATGATGATTTTTTAGACATTGATTTTTCAAAAGCAGATAGTAATTCACTTGTTATTATCATACATGGCTTGGAAGGTAATGCTGGCAAACCATACATGAAAGGCCTCGTTCGAAGCATGAATAATGCAGATATTGATGCCGTAGCCATAAACCTCAGGGATTGCAGTGGCAAACCGAACAGAAAATATTACTCATATCATAGTGGTAAAACAGAGGATTTAGAAACAGTAATTAAATTTATTATTGAGAATTATAAATACAAAAAAATCTATTTAGCCGGTTTTAGCTTGGGAGGGAATTTAGTTTTGAAATATGTGGGCGAAAGGGGCAATAAAATTAACCCAATAATAAAAGCAGCAATAGGAATTTCAGTACCATGCGATTTGAAAGCAACAGCCTATAACTTTCTAAAAAAAGATAACTGGCTGTACCAAAAGCGATTTATACTTTCATTAAGAAAAAAAGCTTTAAATAAATTAAAACTTTTCCCGGAATACCAACATCTTGAAAAAGGAATTAAAAAATCGAAAACATTTCTTGAATTTGATAACCTGGTAACCGCAGCAGCTAATGGCTTTAAAGATGCTGAAGATTACTGGAAACAAAGCAGTTGTAAACAATTCTTAACATCAATACGTATACCCACATTATTGATTTCTGCTTTGGATGATCCGTTTTTACCAAAAGAATGTTACCCTTACGAAGAAGCAGAACAAAACCCAAACTTTTATTTTGAAACCCCAAAATATGGTGGGCACGTAGGTTTTATTAATGGATACCCACTTTCCAAGGAGCTATGGAGTGAAAAAAGAGTGCTTGAATTCTTTTCTGATTTTCAATAATTTTTCAAAACAATATTAAATGGCAAAAACCAATAAGAAGTAGATCAGAAGCTTTCAAAATCTGCATCATCTCTATCACCACCGGATAAATCTAATTTAACACCTTTGGTATTAAACTCTTTATTTATTTCAACAACAGGTTTGTTAACCACTGTTTTTTCAACAATAGGTTTTTCAACAGCAACTTCCTTTAAAATTTGAGATTTCATTTCTTCCTCCTTTTTCCCTATCTTAAAGTAAGCTATTAATTCTTTAAGTTTTTCTGCCTGGCTGTTCATTTCTTCAGCACTTGTTGCCAGCTCTTCACTTGAAGCAGCACTTTGCTGGCTAATATCATTTAGTTGCTGTACAGCACTATTTACCTGATTTGCACCGTTGGTTTGTTCATTACTTGCTACTGCAATCTCTTTAACCAAACCGGTAGTTTTTTCTATTTCAGGCAACATTTCCTGAATTTTATTCCCGGCTTCTTCAGTTAAATAAGAGCTATTTATAGCTAAACTTACAATTTCATCCGCTGCTACTTTACTTCTTTCAGCCAATTTTCTAACTTCGGAAGCAACCACAGCAAAACCTTTTCCCTGTTCACCAGCCCTGGCAGCTTCAACAGCAGCATTTAAGGCCAGTATATTCGTTTGGAAAGCAATATCTGTAATAATACTAATTTTTTCTGATATTTGTTTATTGGCCTCTACCGCTTTTTTTGCCTGATTGTTCACCTCTGTCATACCAGACTGGGCTAAAATTGAAATTTTTTCAGTTACATTAGCATTATTATTATTTTGTTCAATATTTGAAGTAATCTGCTCCAGGGTAGCTGAGACTTCTTCCACAGAGGCAGACTGTTCACTTGCCCCCTGAGAGATTTGCTGCGCCATACCGCTTAACTCACTACTGGTAGCTGTAATATTATTTGAGCCGACAATTATATTTTCAATAATACTTTTTAGTTTAGTGGTCATATTAGAAAATGCCTTGGACAACATCCCAATCTCATCACCACGTTCAATATCAAAATTTATCTCAAGATTTCCTTTACTGATTTCGTTTGAGTTCTCAATTAATTGATTAAGCGGACTAAGTAGTTTGTTAATAACGAAAATTACTATAAATATACTCAATAAAATCGCAAATAAACCTATAATAATCTGTGTAACCATCAATGAATTTGCCCTTTGAACAATTACTGATTTTGGAACACTTACATTAAATTGCCAATTTGAACCAGTTCCATCAAATTGCATTGGAATATGGCTAACATAATAACCATTCTCGAGATATGTTTCTTGTTTTCCTTCTTTTATTTTATTTATAATATTATCAGATTCTTCAGCAAATAAATCCTTAACTTTCTTACCTATATAATCAGGTTTTTCAGTATCAGCAGCAATCATCCCATCCTGGTCATAAACACTTACCTCACATTCACCATCAAACAAACTTTCTTTAGCTTTTAAAGCTTCAATTTGTACAAATTCACTGATAAAATCTTTACACAATACACCTATATATTCTCCATTTTCTAAAATCGGAACTGTAGTTGATAGCATTAATACATCTCTGCCTTTTACGTTATAGATATCCATAAAAACATAATTTTCCTTAAGTTTCTTTGGTATTTCCCACCAATCAGAACCTTCCTCGATAAGGGATTTTTCAAAACTGGTAACCAAATCATCCCTTAAAATTTCCCCATCTTCACGGTAAAAATATTCACTAAACCTTCCATCTGCATAATAACCCGGATAACCTCTGTATTGGTTATTTTTACCATCAAATTTTCCCGGTTCATAACAAACAGTAAAACCAATTACATTTTCATCTTCCTTTAATATATTTTCATAAATACTGCCGATTTTTGTCCTGTCAAGGCTGTCAAGCTCTTTTATAAAAGTCAAATCATCAAGATGAATTTCAAGTTTTGTAAGCTCCTTGTCAACTATACTTTTTATCTTTTCTACTCCATTTTGAGAAACCGCAATCATCTCCTTTTTTGCAGATTCAATAGCATTATTTCTACTTACAATCGTAGAATAAGTTGTAATTATAATAATGGTTAACAAGATTATGGCACCAACAGAAATTGCAATTTTTGTTTTTATGGATTGAGTTTTCATAAAAAAATATTTTAATGTGGAATGATTAACCAAAGATAGCATTTTTTTTGTAAAATTATTTCCTATGTGATTATCATAAATGAATTGTCGTAATTTAACAAAAGACCAAAAGATATAAGTCTGGAATCTATTTGTTAAGTATGAGCTATGTGGTTGTCCGTAATTTTATTTTGACAATAATTTAACAATAATTTAACAATAAAACAATTTGGCTATTCTATTTACTAGTTTTTTCTTTTTCACCAAAACTTGTACCCAAACTCTTTGCACTTATTACCAACTTATGATCAGGTGTTACTAATTTTAATTTACCTTCTACCTTTTCCAAATCAATAGTCACAATTTTATCGTCCTGTAGGGCAACCATTTTCCCGAAATCCCGATTAAGTATTAAGTCCAGTGCTGCAGTACCATAACGTGTTGCAATAATCCTATCCGTAGCAGAAGGTGTACCCCCTCGTTGAATATATCCCAGAACTGTAACCCGGGTTTCCATCTCGGTAAGACCGGAAATAACCTTTGAAATATATCTGCCGGCGTTCATTCTCTCATGTGTCCTAATTCCCTCAGCAACGACTACAATAGTAGAACGTTGTCTTTTTGATGCCCTATTTACAATAAAATCGGCAATAGCTTCTTCCCGGTAAGGTATTTCTGGTAACAAAATAATATCACCACCTCCGGCAATACCAGAATGCAAGGCAATCCAACCTGCTTTGTGCCCCATGACTTCAATAATCATTATCCGACCGTGAGAATTGGCCGTTGTATGAAGCCTATCAATAGCATCTGTGGCAATACTAACAGCTGAATCAAAACCAAATGTTATATCTGTTCCCCAAATATCATTATCAATGGTTTTTGGTAATCCGATTACATTAAGCCCCAACTTTGAAAGTTTATAGGCTGTTTTCATGGTTCCATTACCACCAAGACAAACAAGACAATCCAAACCCAATTCCTCATAATTTTGCTTAATAACCAGAGGTTTTTCAATCTCTTGAAAGTATAAAGATTTTTTCTTGAAAGGTTTTTCCCTGGAGGTTCCCAATATTGTACCACCCAATGTTAATATACCAGAAAGCCTTTCTTCGGTTAATTGAATGTATTCTTTTTCAATTAAACCTAAAAACCCGGAAGATATACCAATTACCTCAATTCCATGTTTTACAATTGCCGGCTTGCTAACGGCCCTGATGGCAGCATTAAGACCGGGACAGTCACCACCTGCTGTAAGGATCCCTATTCGCTTAATTTTTTCCATGCATAAATTTAATAAATTTAGATAAATAAAACAAGTTGCAGATCCTTAGTTAATTTCTTATACTTTTATCCTATGATAAAAAATTGCTTGAATAATTCTCATTTTTGGGTATGATTATAAACAATTGATATATTAGAAAAATATTTTTTGTTTTACATGTTTTTTATCTCAAACTTATATTTATGAGCACTTATTCATACAATGGTAATGTTACCATTATTGGTGCAGGTATAGCTGGAATTTCTGCAACTCTTGAACTTCTTGATGCCGGAAAATCTGTAATTTTACTTGATAGAGACAAACCTGAACGATTTGGCGGACTTGCCAAAGAGTCTTTTGGAGGAATGTTTTTTGTAAATTCACCTCAACAAAAAAGGACAGGTATAAAAGATGATACAGAACTAGCTCTTTCGGATTGGAAAAGTTTTGCTCAATTTGATAAGGAGGAGGATTGGGGAGTAAAATGGGCTGAAAAGTTTGTGAATTCTACAAATGAAGTTTATAAGTGGGTTTCTAAATATAAAATTAAGTTTTTTCCTGTTATTCACTGGGTTGAAAGGGGACTTTTTTATCGTGGGAATTCTGTTCCCAGGTTTCACATGGTTTGGGGTACCGGGTATGAAATAATAAATAGACTGGAACAAGCACTTGAAAATCATAAAAATAAAAATAAGCTTACCATTTTATTTGAACATAAAGTTGAAGATTTTTTACATGAAAATGGAAAAATTATCGGTGTAATTGGAACAAATGAAAAAGATGGAAATAAATTTCAAGTTAGTTCCGATTCAACAATAATTGCAAGTGGTGGAATTAATGGTGATCTCAAAAAAGTTAAAAGGAATTGGCATACTGGTGAACAAAATGCACCTGAAAATATATTAAACGGTTCTCATCATTTTTCTAACGGTCTTTTACATAAAGCTGCTGAAAAAATAAATGCAAATATAACTAATCTGGAAAAAATGTGGAATTACGCAGCTGGTATTCCACATCCAAACCCTTTAAGACCAAATCATGGATTAAGTATTGTTCCACCTAAATCAGCTCTTTGGGTTAACCCTACAGGTGAAAGATATAAGCCATATCCATTAGTAACTGCATTTGATACAAAATATATGGTTGATAAAATCTGCGAAGAAAAACATAAATATTCGTGGCAGGTTATGAATAAAAAAATAGCTTATAATGAGTTAGCTGTTTCTGGTTCTGATTTTAATGATGGAATAAAAAATAAAAACATACTTCAGTTTTTACGAGACTTGCTTTTTGGAAATAAAAAATTAATCAAAACGCTTGAAGAAAAGTCGGACAATTATATTACTGCAAATTCAATTGAAGAACTTGTGGAAAAAATGTACAATTTTGAAAAAAATCATCATCTTGATAAAGAAAAATTAGTAAAGACAATAAAAGATTACGATGATAATATTAGCAGGGGAAAAAAATTCTACAATGACATTCAATTGAGGTTAATTACTCATGCAAGGCAATATAGAGGCGATAGGGTTAGGACATGCAAGTATCAAAAAATTGATGATAAGAAAGCATATCCACTTATTGCAATAAAAGAAAATATTCTGTCAAGAAAGAGTTTAGGTGGAATTCAAACAGACTTAAGCAGTAGAGTGTTAATGAAACCAATTAATGGAAAACAAGAGCACATTAAAGGGCTTTATGCAGCAGGTGAAGCTTCCGGTTTTGGTGGCGGTGGTTCTCATGGACAAAGAGCATTGGAAGGAACTTTCTTAGCTACTTGTATATTAACAGCTAAAACTGCTGCCGAAGATATTATTAAAAATAACAATTAAAGGCTCTGGTTTAAATATTCTGGGGAGCTTATAATTATTTCCTATGTGTTAATTAACAGGTAATTAGAAATTAGTAATTGGTAATTAAAAATTCATGTCGAAAATTTTAATTACTAATTGCCAGTATACTAATTACTTGCCAAGCATAAGCAATATGAATATTAAAAATATCCCAGACAATCTAAACTAGAGCGTAGTTAATTTATAAAGAATAGATAATCAATAAGTTAAAATAAAACTAATGAAAAAAACAGGTGCTTCATTAACAGTTTATGCATTAGAGCAAATTGGAATTAATTATACATTTGGAATTCCCGGTGTTCATACCACCGAAATTTATGATGAACTAAATAAATCAGAACAGATTGAGCCTGTTTTAGTTACACATGAAGGCGGTGCTGCTTTTATGGCAGATGCTATTTCAAGGACTTCGGATAAGATTGGGACACTTGTAGTAGTTCCTGCAGCAGGTATGACCCATGCAATGAGCGGAATTGGTGAGGCTTTTCTTGATGGTGTCCCGATGCTTATTATATCGGGTGGAACAAGAAGAGATTCCGGTAAAAGCTATCAACTACATCAATTAGATCAAGCTAAAATTATAGGTAGTTTAGTTAAAAAATATTTTCTTATAGAAAGCCAAAAAGATATTGTTAAAACAATTTATGAAGCATACGACATTGCAAATAGTGGTGAACCCGGACCTGTTTTTATAGAAATACCTATAGAAATACAAATGTTCCAGGAAGAAGTTGAGGAACTGGTTGAATATAAAAAGCCAGAATTAAAATATGAAATTCAGATAAATAAAATAAAAGAAGCTGCGAAAATATTATCAAAGTCAAAGAAAACGGGTGTATATTTAGGTTGGGGTGCAGTAGATGCTTCAGAATATTCAGTAAAAATTGCGGAAATGATAGATGCACCCGTAGCAACAACCTTACAGGGCCTTAGTTCTTTTCCGGCTGACAATGGCCTACATACAGGTCTTGGGTTTGGCAATAATGCAACACCCACTGGACAAAAAGCATTTAAAAATATTGATTGTTTACTTGCTGTTGGGGTAAGATTTTCTGAACTTGCAACAGGAAGCTATGGAATTAATGTTCCTGAAAATTTAATTCACATTGATATTAATCCTGAAGTTTTTGACAAGAATTATAATTCTAAAGTCAATATTGAAGGTGATGCTGCAAGTGTATTGAAAATATTGTATGATGAATTAAAGGATATTGAATTTACTACACATGAAATAAATATAAAGGAATTAATAAAATCTGAAAAAGAAAAATACTTCAATAGTTGGCTTACAAATAAAAGTAAAGAAATTGTATCACCCGGATTTTTCTTTAAATCATTACGTGAGAAACTTCCAAAAGATGTTATTATAACAACGGATGATGGAAAACATACATTTTTAACTGCAGAGCTATTCCCAATCTATAAACCAAGACATTTTATTTCACCCTCGGATTTTAATTGTATGGGCTACTGTGTTCCGGCAACAATAGGTACAAAATTAGCCAACCCTGATAAAAAAGTTATTGGCATAGCCGGCGATGGTGCTTTTACGATGACCGGCTTTGAGTTAATAACTGCAAAAACTCATAAACTAGGTATAATTATTTTTGTTTTTAGCGATGGCGAATTAGGTCAGATATCTCAATTTCAAAAAATTCCTTTAAAACACAAAACAGCAACTATTTTAGGAAAACTAAACCTGGAAGGAGCAGCAATGGCAACGGGTGCAAAATTTGTTAGGATCAATAATGATTTTGAAATTGATAAAAAAATTGATGAAGCCATTAAGATTTCTGATAAAGGACAAGCAGTTTTAGTTGATGTAAATATTGACTATTCAAGGAAAACATTTTTAACAAAAGGTGTTGTAAAAACAAACTTGTTAAGATTTCCATTAAAAGAAAAAATCAGGTTTATTAGTAGAGCATTAAAAAGGCATACTATTGGATAAAAAAACTAGTAAACATTTCAATTTGTTTAGCAATATCTAAACTATTGATATATTTGAAGAATTATATATATAATTTATGACCGAAAAACTAATTTTAGCAATCGACCTGGGTACGTCAGGTCCAAAAGTGGCTTTATTTACCATAAATGGTGACATTATTGATGATGATTTTACTTCAACCGGGTACACATTATTACCTGGTGGTGGTGCAGAACAGGATCCAGATGAGTGGTGGAATGCCATTAAAACCACAAGCCAAAAACTACTTAAAAGGAATAGTGATAAAATAGCTAATATTGAAGCCATTAGCGTAACAAGTCAATGGTCAGGAACTGTTGCAGTAGACAAGAACGGGCAACACCTTATGAATGCTATTAACTGGATGGATTCACGAGGAGCGGCACAGGTAAAAAGGATTACAGATGGATTGATAAAAATAGAAGGCTATGGGCTTTCAAAAATTTATCACTGGTTAAGCCGTACCGGGGGAATTCCTACACAGGCAGGAAAAGACCCGATTGCACATATTTTATATATAAAGGAAAATTTACCGGATATTTATGAAAAAACCTACAAGTTTTTAGAACCAAAGGATTATTTAAACTTGAAACTTACCGGTGAATTTGTTAGTTCCTATGATACCATGGTGCTGCATTGGGTAACAGATAACCGGGATATTAACAATATACGGTATTCTGATAAATTATTATCACTATCAGGTATTGACCGTGAAAAGCTGCCAGAAATGACTGAAGCAAGTGAAGTAATTGGCACAGTTTCAAAAAAGGCTGCAGAAGAACTGGGTTTACCGGATAACGTAAAAGTAATAGTTGGTACACCTGATGTTAACTCAGCAGCTATAGGTTCCGGGGCAATTAACAGAAAACATGCACATATTTATATTGGTACCTCTTCATGGTTAGCAGCTTATTCACCTTTTAAAAAAACAGATATTTTTCATAGTATTGCCTCGTTGCCATCAGCACTTAAGGGGAAGTACCTAATAACAAATGAGCAGGAAACTGCAGGCGAGTGTATAAATTATTTGCGGGATAATGTATTTTTTCACAATGATGCATTAAACACTGTTGCACCTAATGAATATTACGAACTAGTTAATCAATTAGCAGGCGAATCACCCGCCGGGAGCAATAATTTGATTTTCACACCCTGGTTGTACGGGGAGCGTTCACCTGTTGAAGACAATTTTGTACGTGGTGGCTTTCATAATCTTTCCTTACAACATAACCGTCGCGATATGATACGATCGGTATTTGAAGGAGTTGCCTTTAACAACCGATGGCTGCTCAAATATGTAGAAAAAATTGCCAAAAATCAATTTGAACACATCAACTTTATAGGTGGTGGTGCACGCTCTAATTTATGGAGCCAAATCCTGGCAGATGTGACCCAAAGGGAAATCCGGCAAATTGAACGCCCATTACTGGCAAATGCACGTGGTGCGGCAATGTTAGCCTTAATTGGTTTAGGCTATATCACTGTGGATGATATCCCTGAAAAAACAAAAGTAAAAACGATATATCAGCCAAATGAAAAAAATAAAGCCTTGTATGATGCTTTGTTTAAAGAATACCTAAATATTTATAAAAATAATAAAGGGATTTATAAGAGGTTAAATTCGTAATTTAGGAATTTGTAACTGGCAATTAGTAATTAGTGCTTGAACGGAAAAGGGTTAGCCATTAAAAATCTGTTTGTTGGTAATCGTTATTAGTCAAAAGACAGGTATTATATGTGGACTAAAGAACAAAAACTGAAATCAATAACATTTTATAATACTATTATTCCAATAATATTTTTTGAATTATGGAATGTACTATTAGCTTTCATATTCATAGTTTTTATAGAGACCCTGATTATATCTCTACTAACTAAATTAAGTTTTTCAAAACTATTTAGCGTTGTTTTGATTGCTAATTTAATTACCACAATCATTGGATATTTAGGTCAAGGTATTCTTAGAATGTTAATATTTATCCCTATTTCGGGACTTTTAGGATATATAAAATTTTTGGATATCATTGGTGGAAATTTGAGCCTCGAATCTTATGAATCAAAACCAGGAATACCATACGAACTAATGATTAACTTTTCATTAAGTATGATATTTGCTTTTATTATTTCGGTGTATTTTGAAAAGAAACATATAGATAGAGAATTTAATGACGATGAAAAAATAACAGTCAAACCAATTTTGATTGCAAATATAATTTCTTACGTTTTATTATTCTTTTGGATATTGTATAGATACTTA
Source organism: Bacteroidota bacterium (assembly GCA_039714415.1). GTDB lineage: Bacteria > Bacteroidota > Bacteroidia > Bacteroidales > NBLH01 > NBLH01. The sequence goes on along the minus strand of JBDLJL010000015.1, from coordinate 28,518 downwards.
ATAATAAAAAACGGATAAATATTATAGAATAGACATTTTCAATCAACAATATACAATATAAAATCATGGACATAAAAGCAAAAGCACTACAAACAATAGAAAATGTAGCAAAAAAAATACCAGTAGTAAACAGGCTTCTTGAAAAAGAATACGATAAATTACTGGCAGATATTGAAAAATCAGCAAAACCTTATAAAGATTCTGAATCTTTTCCCAATATTCCGGAAACCGGTATTGACAGATCGGAAATCCTTAAAACAATGACTGATTTTCAGCAAAAAGAAGAAGATAAATGGAAAGATGGTTTTGTTTCCGGTGCTGTTTATCATGGTGATAGTGAGCACATTGACTTTTTAAACAAAGTGGTCGCTATTAATTCTCAGAGTAACCCGTTACATTCCGATGTTTGGCCATCTGCCGCTAAATACGAGGCAGAAATTGTTTCTATGACCGCAAATATAATGAACGGAAATGCAGTTACAGGTAAAGACGAAGTTTGCGGTGCGGTTTCTTCAGGCGGAACGGAAAGTATTATGCTGGCTATGAAAACATATCGTGATTGGGCAAGGGACAAGAAAGGTATTAAAAAACCGGAAATGATTGTTCCCATTACTGCTCATGCAGCATTTGACAAAGCATCTCAATATTTTGGTATTAAAATGCGACATGTTGATGTGGATGAAAATTACAAAGCCAAAGTAAAAGAAGTTAAAAAAGCCCTGAACAAAAATACCATTGTAATTGTGGGTTCTGCACCAACTTTCCCTCATGGAATTATTGACCCAATTGAAGAATTATCAGAAATTGCACGCAAACGTAAAATTGGTTTTCATGTTGATGCCTGTCTGGGCGGATTTGTATTACCCTGGGCTGAGAAATTAGGCTATGATGTTCCTAAATTCGATTTTCGTTTGCCTGGTGTTACATCCATGTCAGCTGATACACACAAATATGGCTATGCCGTTAAAGGAACTTCTGTAGTTTTATATCGAAATCTGAAACTGCGTCATTATCAGTTTTATACAACATCAGATTGGCCAGGCGGATTGTATTTTTCACCAACATTCGCAGGTAGTCGCCCCGGTTCTTTAAGCGCTGCCTGTTGGGCAACCATGCTATCAGTAGGAGAGAAGGGCTATCTTGACGCCACAAGAAAAATAATGGAAACGGCTGATAAAATTAAAGAAGCTATTACCGAAATTCCAGAACTCTTTATTTTAGGAAATCCTCTGTGGGTAATTTCCTTTGGTTCAAATGAATTAGATATTTATAAAGTAATGGATGCAATGACCAAAAGGCATTGGAGTATAAATGGTTTGCACAAACCTTCTGCTTTACACATTGCCATTACTCTTCGCCATGCGCAATCGGGTGTTGCTGAGCGTTTTATAAAAGATTTAAAAGATTCCGTTGCAGAAGTAAAAACACAACCCAAAACCAAAGGTGGAATGGCGCCAATATACGGACTTGCTGCCAGTATTCCTTTCCGTGGAGCAGTTGGTGATTTATTAAAACGCTATTTGGATATTTTGTATAAGGTGTAATTCGTCATTGTGCTAATTGGTTATTATATAACAAGAAAAAATTCAACGAAGATTTTAAAACAGCACTATATCAAACTATTGAGGATAAAGGAAATAAATCAACGGTCGAAGTGGTAGCTATAGTAAAAGCACAATAAGCTGGTTACACCGGACATTTCATTTATGTCCGGTGTCATAATCTTATTTTTGGCTTACACCTATTTTATGTTTAATTGTCAACTTTTAATTTGCAAGTTTTTGAATTTCTAAAACTTGATAGTTTTCAGGCTTTTATTTACAAGCAGGCCTTTTATAATTTCTAAATTAAATTTTACTTTATTTTTAGCCTTTAACTGAATGGTAAATAAACCCAAATCCCCTTCAAGAGTTTCTTTATTTCCAATATTAACAAAAGTAGGGTATAAAACTTTTTCACCATTTGTATGAAGTCTATCCATGCTCAGGTTCTCCATTTCTTTCATATTAATTGCCTTTATTCCAATAAATTCATAATCATCAGAATTGTATGGTAAAGCAAAACTCATTGCATTTACAGCCTTAAAATCATGCCCTTTAATTTTAACTTCAATAGTTTCGCCTTTATTATATGTTTTTTTAGCTGTACTTATCTGAAGATTTCCTGAAATATTATCGTTTGCAATATTTTTCACTCCATCTTCGAGTTGTGTAGCAACAACAGAAATATCATAAGCATCAATCATTTGATTATCGTTTATATCTCCATTGCTAATATAACCTTCAAAATCGGAATCACCTTTTCTCAGACCGGTATAATTTATATATGAAGTAAAATCGTTTTTATCAATAATATTGTCGTTGTTTATATCTCCCTGTAAATAACTTTTAGTTCCGGGTACTGAAAAAACATACAATTCCCGTCCTGAACCAAAATTACCAACTCCTTCTGTTACTGAAATTTTAATGTAACGAGTTTTAGCCTGTTTGTTAAATGAATAAATTTTGGTTTCTGCATTTCTTTTCCATTCAAAAGAGGCTTCTTCTGTCCAATTTTCTTTATTGCTACTATGATAAATTTTTCCTTTAAGAATTATTCCGTTTCCTCCTCCGCTACGTGGCAAATAATGCAATTTATCCACAGTGTAGATTTTCTTTAAGTCTATAATTATATCATAAGGGACAGCTTTTATACTCCATGAGGTATGCCACATATTTTTTTCATCGAAATCAAATAAATTTTCAACTTCTTGGCCGCCTTGGTTTTTAACACTTGTTGCAGCAGCAATATTTCTAATTGCAAACTCCAATGGGCTCAATTTGGTTGTGGCACTAATTTCATTCCATGAAGAATGTCCGTTTTTATTTACTGCACGTACTTTAAATTCATACTTTGTTACAGCTTTAAGCCCTTCAAATAACAAGGCAGTATCTTTTATGGTTGAATACAACATGTTGTTAAATTCAATCTCATAATAATCTGCGTTTTGCACCTTATTCCAGCTTGGCTTAAGTGTATAAGCCGTTTTATTTTCATCACTTACCTGTGCATTTGTTATAGCAGTCAAACTTCCCTGAAACTTTTGATTTTTATTAGATATTTCAAAGCGGAAACCTTCGATGTTAAGAATTATATCATTTTTGCTAATATCTGTTGATGCAAGTTTTACCAAAACTTGAGGATTTTTTTGTATCGGTAATTTAATATCCTTGCTTGCAAAAGTATTTAATTCAGGTTGTTCATTATAATAGAATACATTTTCTTTTTTCTTGAACTCACTAAGCGAATGTACTTCTGTTATTTTGATTTTATTTTTGCCTATTTGGGCTTTAATCTTTTTTGGTTTTTCAGAAACATTTATTCTGAACTCGCTGGTTTTTTCGGCAATAAAACCTTTAAAATTTCCTTGTGAGGCATGAATATGAATGGTTACAGAATTATTATCAGTTTCTGATTCAATAAGTGTTGTTACAGCTTGTCCTAATCTGTATGCTTCGGTTATACCATCATCGTCATATTCAATAAAAGAGCTTTTTCTGTATGGATAAATTTCATAAATACGGGCATGTTGGTCTATTTCACTAACATTATTATTCGGATTTGTCATTGGTATAATGGCACCGTTTTTAACGAATACAGGAAGTTTCCATATTGGTGCATCAAAATTGTTTATAATACGGTCTCCTTCATATTTTTCACCTGAAAAATAATCTATCCATTCCCCTTTAGGAAGGTATATTCCATTACGAACATCATTTCCGGCTTTGTCAGCATTTGTTGATTTATATATAGGTGCAACTAAAAAATTAGGGCCATACAAAAATTCGTATTCTGTTCCTGTTCCATAAGTAAATGCGTTAGGATATTCCAAGAACAAGGCTCTGATAATTGGCAAACCATCGATGGATTCTTTTGCAATACTGTATGCGTAAGGCATTAATGCCGATTTCAATTTAAGATAAAAACGATTAATTGATGTTGTTGGTTCACCCAATGCATGAGGATATTTTTCGTTTTCTCCCCAGCCATCCATATTAAGTTGCATGGGTGTGAAAGTTTTCCACTGAAAATCCCTGGTATTTATTACCGGATTCTTACCACCAAAGATACCGTCCATATCGGATGTTATATTTGGTATGCCGGATAATCCTGAGCCAATATAAGTTGGAATATGAAAACGGATATATTCCCATTTTCCTCCTGTTTGGTCGCCCGACCAAATTGCAGCATAACGCTGAGTACCTGCCCAACCATCAAGTGAAATAATGAAAGGTCGGCTGTTTTCACCATAATATGTCATTAAACCGGCTACATCTGATATACCATTCAATCCAAAAGAATATCCTGCACCAACCCATGCTACATCGGTTTTTAAAACACGTACACCGGCATCCCTGATTTCCTTAATAATATCTCTTTGCAATAATGCACTTATTCCAGGTTTTGGATGAAGATCGGATTGTGTCCATAAACCGATTTCAACGCCATGACTACGTGCATAATCGCCAAGATTTTTCAGGTTCTGAATATTACCGTCCAAACTTTCTGTTTGTCCATAACCTGCACCATATCCATCGTTTGGAAGAAGCCATCCAAATGGCATATCATATTTTTTGTAACGGTCGATTACTGCACGTGCAGAAAACTGATAGTTGTTTTTTTCACCATTTAACGATTCTTTTATACCGCCATTATCTTTTTGACTTTCAATATATTTTTTACCATCTTCGAATAAAACTCCTTTTTCATTTTCTTTCCAAAAATCACGATTATATGCATTTAAATGACCTTCATAAAATCCAAATTTAGGTATAAGAACAGGGTTTCCGGTAAGTTGGTAATAATTATTAAGCAATGAAATTGTATTATCGCCAATCATAAAAAATACATCCAGATAATAGGTATTATGATAAAGTTTTACAATTCCTTTCTCTTTGGAACCAAAATCATACTTGCCTTTCTTAAAGGTATGCCACATCATTGCATAACCCTTTGTTGACCAAAAAAATGGGGCAGGAGAGGCCACACCGCCATCTGTCCAACTATTTTGGTTTACAATTGAAATAGCTTTTCCTTTATGCGAAAACCTACCATTCTGAACTCCTCCGCCAAAGAAATATTCATTGGTATTTTCTTTTAGCTTTAAAGTTGTTTTATCTTTTTCAAAAGATACTGGGTTTACCGTTTCAAATACAATAGAATTGTCCTCCAGATTTATAAGCTTTATCAACAAACTCTGTTTATCAATCTGAATACTTATTTTTTTGCTAACAATTTCTATTTTATTGTCTGTATTGATACATTTTAGTTCTGAAACTTGTTTTCTTGGATTTTTAACCAAAATTTCCGCTTCCGGACTAGCTTCCGGTTCTTTTATAATTCCTTCAATATTATTTTGATATAACCTGAAAATATTTTCTCCATAAAAATCGAAAATCATCCGTTCATTATTGGAATAAATTACTTCGACAGTATGTGGGTTGATTAATTGTGCCCCAACGATAGTTTTCTTTTCAGTTTCTGTTTTTTCCTGCACTTGAGCAGAAGCATTTGCTAAAAATACTACAGCAATTATTGCTATAATAAGAGGTTTTAAATTTTTTAAAAATAGTTTCATTTTCTGTATGGATTATATTATGTTAATAATTAGCCTGTTTAATTATGCTATGCATGAGCTAAAGGTTCATAAACTATAGTTGATTTGTCTATCAGCCCTGCCTTAAAAGGCAGGGATTTAAAAGGGGTGATAAATGACTTATAATCTTTCCCTGCCCTAAACTGAAACTCTATTAATCAATAATTTGTGCATTATTCAAGTTAGGGCTATATTAGTACTATTAAAATTAATAATAAATGATTTTTGTTAGCTTATAAAAAATAAATGCAAAAGTTTATTTTTTCAGGCACATTTTAGTTTAAAACTTGTAATCAATCCAATTATAAGTATAGCAACGGTCAGCATTCCAACAATATCAAAACCCAACCAGCTAATTAAAGCACCACCGGGTATTGAAAAAAACATTCCAATCGAAGTTATATTGTTTTGTACAGCAACATAAACAGGCCGTTTTTCTTCCGGGGCAAGAATTAAAATTAAATTACTGAAAGCCAGACGAAATCCATCCATACCGGCACCAATTATAAAAAAAGCTATATAATAGTATATTATTGAATTTGCCAACACAGCAAGCGAAATGGCAACAATCATAATAATGAAAGAAAAAATAACAATTAAGCGGTTTCTGCCAATAGAAGATAACTTACCCCAGGCAATATTACTAATCATTGCACCTGCCATTTGTAAGGAAATAATAAAACCTACATCTTTACCCGAAATACCAATACGATCTTTTGCATTTAAGATAATAAACGGAACAACGAACCAAAAACTATAAGCGATTAACCGTGAAATTATTTGAATGCGCAAATGCCTGTCGGTTTTTAGTAATGCCGAAGAGTTCTTAATAAATTTACCAAACTTTTTCTCCTTTTTCGACACATTCTCTTTGGGATTTTCTTTAAAAAAAAGTATAAATGAAAAACTGAAGGCCATAATTATACCACTAACCATAAATAAATAGGCAAAACTATCTGGTTTTGAGAAGTTTGTTAAGAAATAAGCAGAAACTCCACCACTTAATATCCCTGCAAAACCTGAAGCAAATTGCCTTCCTGCTAATACTTTTCCCCTATATTCTTTTGTAAAAGATTTACCTAGTAATTCCTGAAAATACACTGCACCAAAACCAGCTGCAGATGAAAAAACAAGCATACCAAAACCAAATAATATCAATACAGTACCAGGATTATCACTAAATAAATAGATAATTAACCCTAAAGAAAACCAAGATAAAAAGCGAAAAAGAAAAACTTTCTTTAAAAATGGTAGCACAGTAGGATAGGACTGAGCGTGAAATGCTGCATACAACTGCATTAAAATTGCCCCGCCTCGCAGCAAAGATGAAAATAAGCCCACTAAAACATTACTACCACTAAAGTAATGTACTATTAATGGTAATACTGTGGAAGGTTCTGCAATGGCCATTGCACCTGCAAAGAAAAATCCCTGCAGAATAAATTTAGAACTATTTGAATTTGAATTAGTGTAGTTTTCCATAATTTGAGGTCACAAATGTAAAAATATTTCGTAACTTGCTATATTGGTTTCTTACTAATTGTTAAAAAGAGCATGATCTTTGTATAATTATCAGTGCAACCTATAAGCTTTGCTATGAAACAAGTCCCATTTTTTTCGGGACGGCTCCATTTCGCTTTGGCGGAACAGGTAGTGATCTTAAAAAATAATTATATATAAACAGATGAAAAAAACATTTGTCATTTTTCTGATTCTTTATTTTGTATCCTTTTCATGTGGAGAAAACATCAAAGAAAAAAACAAAGAAAACACACCTGATTCTATTATTGCATACAGGAATTTACTCAAACGTTACAAAGTTGTCAGTTTAAATGTCGATTATAGCATTTTAAGCGAAAAAGAAAAGCAAATGATTCCTATATTTTTTGAAATTTCTAAAATCATTGATGAAATATTCTGGTATCAATCTTTTGGTTATAAAGATTCATTATGTAAAATAAAAGGGGAAGAATTACAGAAATTAATTGAGATTAATTTTGGACCATGGGATCGTTTTAATAATAATGAACCCATTTTGAATTGTGTGGGAATAAAACCGGAAGGAGCAAATTTTTATCCGCCGGATATGAAAAAGAAAGAATTTTTATCCTTTGAGACTGAATCCAAAAAAAGCGCTTATACTTTTATAAGGCGTAACGAAGAAGGCAAACTTATTTCAATTCCATATCACATCGCTTTAAGTGATTTAACACCAAGACTTTCAATTTTACTCAAAACGGCAGCATCGCTGTCTGAAGATGAAAATTTCCATAATTATCTAATGCTTCTTGAGGAGGCTTTCCGGACGGATAACTATAGCAAAAGTGATATAGCCTGGTTAGCAACAAACGAAAATCAATTAGACTTTATAGGTGGTCCAATTGAAATATACGATGATCAATTATTTGGCTATAAAGCAGAATATGAATCATTTTTAATGATAAGGGATTCTGCCTGGACCAATAGGCTTTCAAAATATTCTTTGATGCTACCATTTTTACAAAAAGCACTACCGGTAGAAAAAAGATATCGTCATGAAAGCCCGAATTTACTATCAGAATTAGAAGTTTATAACATTATTAACTGGGGTGGTGCCGCAAAAGCAGGCGGATATTCAATTTCCGTTAGTTATCCTGATTTAGAAAATATACCAGATACTATAAGCAACCGAAATATACATTTTGTAAATGCCATCAGCGAAAAATATGAACATATCATACAGCCCATCAATAAAACCTTAATCAGTAATGATCAACAAATATTTTGCACATTTGAAGCTTTTTTCCTCAATAATGTTTTCTGGGAACTTGGTCTTCATCTTGGTATCAACAATGTTCTTTCATCAGGTGAACCGGTGCGTAAGTCCCTAAAAGAATATGCTACTGTTCTCAATTTGGTAAAGTCAATCGCAATGAGTCTATATATATCAGAAAAATTATACTCTGTTGGCGAAATAGAAAATATCAAAGAAAACTATACGACTTATATTTGCAGTATGTTCAGGACTATTAGATTTGGTAAATCCAGCCCGTATTCTATTTCTAATATAATTTTATTTAACTATTTAACAGAAAAGAAAGCAATTAAACGTAATGTTTCCGGAAAATATTCAATTAACTATGATAAACTCCAGGAAGCCATTCCTGAGATAATTAATAAAGTTATAACAATACAGGGAGATGGTAATTATGAAGCTGCCCGGGAATTTATAAATTCAAACAGTGAATTTAGTAAAGATTTATTAAAAAGTCTTAATAAACTATCTGATAATCAAGTGCCAATTGATATATTATTTAAAGATTCACTTGACATAAACACCTTATAACACTGAATATCTACAAAATACAACCTTTATACATATTTTCAGAAATATAGATGTAAAATTTTACGATATTTTGTCAAATTTCATTTACATTTATTTTTAAAAAAATACGATAACAACTAATCATACAGCTACTTACATTATGCAATTAAAAATTTGGAGTTGGTTAAAGTATATTTTGGATAACATAAAGTAAAGTACAGATTACTAAAAGGTTCTATGTTATTTATATAGTATTGTGTACATAACGTAATTTATACTTTACTTTTCGCAACATATTTACACCAATTTTTTAATAATATAAAAAACGACAATAATTATTAAATACAGTTTTACAGCAAGTTACGACATGTTTAAAAAAATTCTAAAAGATGAAAAACCAGTGATAGGAATGATTCATATTTCTGCACTCCCAGGAACACCCCAAAATAAACTAAAGCCCGGCCAAATTATTGAATCAGCCCTTAAAGAGGCATTAATTTATCAAAACTGTGGATTAAAGGCAGTTATGATTGAAAACATGCATGATATACCTTATCTCAAATCAAATATTGGTCACGAAATATCTTCCATGATGGCTATTATAGGCCACGAAATAAAACAAAAAACTGAATTATTTTGTGGAATACAGATATTGGCCGGTGCCAATGAAGCTGCTTTGGGGGTAGCGCTTGCTTCAGGCATAGACTTTATTCGTGCAGAAGCTTATGTGTTTGGTCATGTGGCAGACGAAGGCTATATTGATGCCTCTGCTGCTCAATTACTACGCTACCGTAAACATATTGACGCCGAAAATATTCTGGTTTTTACAGATATTAAGAAGAAACATAGTTCGCATGCTATAACTGCTGATGTAAATATAGTTGAAACTGCCAAAGCCGCTGAATTTTTCCTTAGTGATGGAATAATCCTTACAGGAAAGAGTACGGGGGAAGAGATAAACCATTTAGAACTTAGAGATCTGAAAGATCACCTAAAAACACCTGTACTGATTGGCTCAGGGGTCACTGACCAAAACATCAAGTTATGTTATGAAGATGCTGATGGCTTTATTATTGGTTCCTACTTCAAAAAAGACGGTAACTGGCAAAACCCACCTGACCCGAAAAGGATAAAAAGGCTGTTAGATGTGATTCAAACGATTACACAATAAACAACAGCATACCTAAATAAAACACGTCATGACAGTTTGTGGTTGGCAGCACTGCAAAAACAACGATCGTCATTGCAAGGGCAAAGCCCGTAGCAATCTCATTCAATAAGCTATGCAGCCGGTTCTGCATCAAATCAAACACATAGCATACATTGGGGGATCACTTTGCTTCGCTCGTGATGACGTTCATTGTATTGGTTTTCCTTGTCATAATGACGAGCCCTGTTAATAACTCCTAAAAAAAATAATTAACAAGTTTTTATCAATACTGAAAAACAAATTATCTTCGTCTCACAAATAATAAAACAACTAATTTTATTGCCACTACAGCAACTTTTATGCAAAATAAGGTATTTTATAGCGACATAATGTATTTGCCGGGAGTTGGGCCTAAAAGGGCCGAGATCCTGAAAAAAGAACTTGAAATAGCTACTATTAAAGACTTGCTATACTACTTCCCATATAAACACATAGACCGGAGCAAATTTTTTAAAATTGAACAAATCAAAGGTGATATGACTTATATTCAGGTTAAAGGAAGAATTACGGGTTTTTCCTTACATGGCCAAAAATATAAACAACGCCTTAGTGCAGTATTTGCTGATGAAACTGGTAGTATTGAACTTTTATGGTTTAAAGGCATTAAATGGGTTCAGCAAAACCTAAACACAAAAAAGGAGTATATCCTTTTTGGTAAACCAAGTATGTTCAACAATAAAATAAACATTGTACATCCTGAAATTGAAGAGATCAATGTTCACGAACAAAAAATTGCATCAGCTTTACAAGCTGTTTATACCGTACCTGAAAAACTTAAAAAGAACTACATAACGAGTAAGGTTATTGTAAAGCTTCAACAAAATGCATTTGGGGCTGTTGGTGAAAGTATTCCTGAATCTCTACCCGGATACCTGATTGATAATCTTAAGCTACCAAGCTTAAAGCAGTCACTTAAACAGATGCATTTTCCTGATAATAATGAATTACTTCAAAAGGCCAGCTTCAGGCTTAAGTTTGAAGAACTTTTTTATATTCAGTTGCATTTACTCAAACAAAAACATATTAGAAAAGAAAAATATAGTGGGTTTATATTTAAAACTATAGGTTCGAGTTTTAATAAATTTTATCACGAAAACCTTCCCTTTCAATTAACTGGTGCCCAAAAAAAAGTAATTAAAGAAATTCGTAAAGATTTAGGGTCAGGAAAGCAAATGAACAGACTTTTACAAGGAGACGTTGGTAGCGGCAAAACCCTGGTTGCACTTATGGTAATGCTAATTGCAATAGATAATGGTTATCAATGCAGTTTAATGGCACCTACTGAAATCCTGGCAAAGCAACACTTTAATAGCATTTCAAAAATGCTTGAAGGTTTAAACCTGAACCTTCATTTACTTACCGGATCAACAAAAACAAAAGAACGAAAACTTATTCATTCTGAGCTAATTGAGAATAAAACAAATATATTAATAGGTACACATGCACTTATTGAAGATACCGTTAAGTTTCATAACCTTGGATTGGTAATAATTGATGAACAACACAGGTTTGGCGTGGCACAGAGGGCAAAACTCTGGAAAAAAAACATCTCCCCACCACATGTTTTAGTTATGACAGCAACCCCAATTCCCCGTACACTTGCAATGACTTTATATGGAGATTTAGATGTCTCGGTAATTGATGAACTTCCACCCGGAAGAAAAGCAATCAAAACATCACACATGTTTGATTCTAAAAGATTAAGACTGTTTTCATTTTTAAAGGATCAAATAAAAGCAGGCAGGCAAGTATACATTGTATACCCTCTTATTAAGGAATCAGAAACACTTGATTATAAGGATTTAGAAGATGGATATGAGAGTATATCAAGGGCATTTCCATCCCCGGAGTATACCACAAGTGTGGTGCACGGTCAGATGAAACCGGCTGAAAAAGAGAAAGCTATGCAGCTATTTGTAAAAGGCCAGGCACAAATAATGGTTTCAACAACCGTAATTGAAGTTGGGGTTGATGTGCCCAATGCCTCCGTTATGGTAATTGAAAGTGCTGAAAAATTTGGGCTTTCCCAGCTGCATCAGCTCAGAGGCCGTGTGGGTCGTGGTGCAGAGCAATCATGGTGTGTATTAATGAGTTCCTATAAATTATCGAATGAAGCAAGAAAAAGATTATCTACGATGGTTAATACAAATGATGGGTTTGAAATTGCAGAAGTAGATTTAAAATTAAGAGGGCCAGGCGACCTTGAGGGTACACAACAAAGTGGTATTGCTTTTGACTTGAAGGTCGCTAATCTTGCAAAGGATGGCCAAATACTGCAAATTGCCCGAAATAAAGCAATAGAGATACTTAAAGATGATTCTATTCTAGAAAAGCCAAATAATCAGATACTTAACAAACAATTAAAATTAAAGACTATTCATAAAGTTAATTGGGGTCTAATAAGCTGATATCCTACACAATAACAACACTTAGCTTTATTTACACTTATATTACACTAATTAAAAATTTGTTTTTATTTTTATATTCCTGATATTTATATAATATATGGATGATAAAATTGAAAATATCTTAGATTTTAAGCTCAGGGGTTTTTATCCTAATTTCAATTATTATAAGTTTCTAATTGACAATGAAGGTAATTTCCCAGTACACAAAATAGGTGAAGGATATCGAAAACCTGTTGTAGAATACTTTACGGAATCAGGAAATATTTACGAATTGGAAATTGATTTTGAAGATACTATATTTTTACTTAATAACAATAAAGAACTATCTAATAAGTATTTAGAAGGTTTACTGAAAGCAAAAAATAAGGACAGTCAAATTGCCGAGCAGTTACAATTACAAAAAAATGAATTTTATTTGAAAAAACTCGACTGCTACAACTCTGTACAATTAACAGAAAATGAATATGTTATACCATCATCTTCAAAAAATAAATATGATATTGATCATATTAGCCATAAAGGTGCAATGCTTTTAAAGCTTTCGCAAAAAGCTTATCCTATACCTGATTTTACTATTGTTAGCGCTAAAGCATTTAATCTGCCCACGGTAGAAAAATCAAAAATTATTCGGCAAGCTATTGAAAACCTTGAAAATATGACTTGTGAGAAGTTGGGTTCTTATGATTCACCTTTGGTGTTTGCCATGCGCTGTGCTATGCCAATTTATATTCCGGGATTAATGCCTACCTATTTGAATGTTGGTGTAACACAACAAACCTTTGTTGCCTTGAAAAACATTTATGGATACCACGTAGCTAGCAAAATTTATTTAAATAATCTGAGAACTATTTTCTTTTTACTCTTTCCTCACCAAACAAAGCCTAGCATCAGTGATAGGGGACAGTATTACTCTATTGAACAACTTAATAGAAAAATTGGTTTCTATCATGAACAAATCAGGTTAACTGACCCACTTTTATTAGAAGATCCTTATCATCAAATTAATTTTTTTTTCAAACAAGCTGGACTTTTTTTCGAAGAAAATGAGCTTTTAATCAACACATTTTTGAAAAACAAACAAGCCTGGCCCAGTTTTATATTGCAAAAAATGGTATGGACAATCCGTGACCAGGATTCTTACCCTGGTGTTTTATACAGCAGGAACTCATATACAGGCGAAGGTAGGCAAATTGAAAGCATGCGAAACATATTCGGTGAGGATATTATGTCCGGATCGGTAAATGCCGAATATACAGAATTTCATAAACCCGGTGAAATAAAAGAAAAATTTCCGGCGATATTTCATTTTCTTCCGAAATTAGAAAAGCTTGAGCAAGAAATACACTCGCCAGCAACAATTGAGTTTGCAACTGAAACTTTTGATAATAAAAGTCTTTTTGCTGTATTGCAACTCAATAAATCAGAAATGACGGGCAGAGCTATTCTACTTGCGGCTGTAGAAATGTATAAAGAAAAGCTTATTGAAGTCACTGATATAACGGACTTGATACAAACCTATCATTTAAAACAGGTTTTTTCGCCAACAATTGATGAAAAAGAACTTGACAAACAAAAATTATTTTGTAGTGGTTTTGCAATATTGCCCAGGTCTGCCATAAGCGTAAAAATTTATTTTTCTGCCGAACGGGCGCTTGAAGCCAAAAAGAAAGGCGAAAAGGTTGGTTTTTGCAAAGAAGAATTTGTTCCTTCAGATACGGTTGTAATGAGCGAAGTAGATGCCATCATAAGCCTTAATCCTGCTGCCATCCATGTGGTTACGGCCTGTATGCGTTATGGTGTCCAGGCTTTTTTAAATCTTGAAAAATATGGTGTTCAATTAAAGTCCAGACAGTTAATTAATAATGATAATACACTTATTAATGAAGGAGATTGGATAACCTTGAACAGTACCGCAAAATCAATTTACATTGGAAAAGCTAAAATGCGTCCGGCCCGCCTGCAACAATTTATTGATGGTAAAAAAGTTGATTTGGAAAATGGAAAAGAAGTAGTATTTAATAAACTTGCAAAAGCATATCAAAGATACCGGGAAATTATTGAAGAACTAAAACAAGGCGAAATTGCCGGGTTTAATGAGTTGATTAAAATCCTGCGAAATGAAAAAGATAAAAATCAGTCCCGGCTAATAATTAACGAATGGTTCAAAAAAAATACACAGGAATATACTGAACAGATATTAAAGTGCCAATTGGGCTCTCACCAGGAACAGCAAAGCTTTTTTTTGTTACTAAGTTTAGAAAATAAAGTCATTTTTTTTAATAAAATAATCCCTGTTTGTATTAAAAGAAATTTACAGGGTTATACTGCAGGATCTTTTATGATCGGGCGTTTCTTAACTATCATGTTACCAGTTGCATTCTGGAAGAACTTTTCTGAAACTGAGATTTTATTTTTACTAAATGAATCAGTCTTATTTGATAAATATATTCACATTCTTTATGAAGTAGGTGAAAGAAATATAAGTAAAGCAAGACATAAAATACTTAAGGAAGGGCTACAGGAAATAAACCTTAAAACATCTAATACCAAAAATTTTACATCGTTAAAACTTGCTTTTAATAAATGGGACAGGCTAAACAAAAATGTTTCCTTTAAATTCGATATAGAAACTACAAAGCTTATTGAAGGGTTAAAACAACCTTTTGGGAAATTGTATGACTACACTAAACCATGGTCCTTAGCAAAACTTCAAAAAATTTGTGATGAGGAAAAAATTCCTTTGCCAGAGGCAAACCAGATGTAAGTTAAGGTGAAATCACGTTTTCAGGTTTACTAATCCTATAACTTATTCGAGGACCATAATGTAAACCAACGAAAGCTAAGACTTACTAAGTTTTAAAAACTTTGCAAGTCATCTATTCCGATCGTTAAACTCTTTTCTGAAATCCATTACCTTTTTGTATTTTCCCCACTTATTATGTATAGCCTCAATAATCTGATATTCTGATGAATGTACCAAAAAACCTTCATCAAAATTACAATAATTTATAAAGTCATAAATACTTTCACCTTTAAGTCCGGTTAAATTGGTAATTAATTCATCGTTAAATTTGGGCTGAATAATATTATATTTTTTTTCCAGGGCAGCGACTTTTCGTCTTTGTTTTTCAGCTTTTCCTTTGTAAGGTAATTGAAAACCTACTCCTCTGGATCCTTGATAAATCATCCTTAACTCACCTGCAGGAAACAAACTATTCATCCAAATAGTAATGCGTTCTGAAGTTTCATCTTCTTCAACTTTTTCTTCCATAAACTCTGATTTAAAAACCTGCCATCTGAGTTCATATATGTTAACAGTTGATAAATCATAGGTTTTCTTTTCCATTAATATATGTAAATCAAGTGTATCGTTAACCGGGTTATGACGTTTGATAGATACGTACCTGGTAATAAATCCAATAGCTGATATCCTGATAGAATCACGTCTTAAAACCAACATGCTAAATTTGCCTGAAGTATCACTTATAGTAGCATATCCCCGTCTTAAATTAATTACATGGGCAAAAGGAATTACCTTTCCTGTATTATCAGTTAATTTCCCAACAAAATGTACTATTGAACTGTCGGATACTAAACCATCCTGAGCATTGGTATTATAACCTATTACAAATAAAGGGATTATAAGTAGTAAAAGACTTTTTCTTTTCAATGTGCGTAATTTATTATTCATCACACAAACATAGTAATATTTAGTAAGAAATTACTTGTGTTTGATTGTTAAAAAACACTAAATTATTCATCAGTTAATTTTAGTTAATGATTTCATTTAAATAAAAAGGGGCATATTTTAAAATATGCCCCTTTTTATTTAATTAAGTAAAAATCTTATTCTTCACATTCAACTGGCAAATATGCTTCAGCATGTGCAGCAACAATTATTTTTTCGATACCTTCTTCTACATAAGAATTGATATTTTCTAACGGAATTACGAATTCGAAGGAATTATCATATGGATCGTTAAAATCTGTATAAGGGAAATGACCAGGAACGGGTGTTCCTTTATTGTTCATGTATTCATCTTCATGCTCCTCTAATTCAATTACGTTTCCAACATACAAATGAGCTAAGCCTAGAAGATTATCACCTTCTGTTTCATATCTTACAGTAAGATTAACTCCGTCATCTGAAACATATAGTGTTCCTATATCATTAGTCTGCCCTGCGTAAATAATATAGTCATTATCTTCACCAACAGTATAAACACTATACCAGCCCCATCTTGTAGTTCCGGTTAATGATTCAAACGTAGTACCAAACGACCAAGCTGTTTCTTCACCATAACAAGCTGGTGGTTCGCAGTCTTGTTCACAGTATTCTGCATATCCGCCTCCCCATGTATTAGGATAACCTACGAATAAATGATCTTTAGTCCATACTATATCATAAGTATCCGTATTAGTAGCGCCCGTTGGTAAAATTTTTGCAACAGCTGAAATTATAAAGCATTCATCAAGATCGATTAAAGGAAAGGCGTATGTATACACAGAGGGTCCATTAAATCCATGATCTACAACTTCAAACTGAAATGGGTCAATTTCTCCACCAGCATCTACGGGAACATCCGCCAGTGCACCGGCATATACCCCTGATAGGTATAATGTCCATCCTTCATCAATATTGAAAGTAACATAAAGGTTATCTTCATCATTGTTTACAGAAATAGTACCATGATTGATACTTGTTTCACCTAGTAAATTAAAAATAAGGTCATCATTACAAAATTCTGGTAGTTCAGTAATTGTTTTAAGAGACGTTTTAACGACCTTACCATCAAAATCTGGCCTAACCAGCTTTGATTCATCCTTCGTACACGCTGAGAATATCAGCGCAACCATTAAAAAGGGTAAAAATTTTTTCATCGCTTTAAATTTTAGTTTTTATTATTATTTAATTTTAATGTATAAATATACTAATAAAAATGATTCAAATGAGATTGAATTTGATTGATTGTAGTTTTTACTAGATAAACAGGAGTTAATTAGGGATAGACAAAGTTTTGGAAAAAGGATTTTTAAGTTTTAGTGCAAATATTTATGCAACTTAACTGGTTTTAACATGTTTATTAGGTTTCTAGTAATACGATTCCTAAATAACATAGCAAATTTGTAAACCTTTTTTTTCCTTTATGCTACGTTAAAATTATTTACCATAGCAACAACTATGCTTGCAAATATTGCCTTGCCTAACGAAAAAATCCAAAACAAATTTACACTATGTTATTTAAAAAACGTACTACTAGTTAATAATTTAGTTGTATTTTTATAATTCATTAATAAAACTTTATACTTATGAGTTTTTATACAAAAATCATTTTGACTATAACTACAGGTCTGTTGGTAATTATTTTAGCTTCTTGTAATCCATATCCAGGTGTACCGGAAGAATATCACCAAAGCCTTGACCAAGCTTTTATAAAGGCCGGGAATAATGAAATGGAACTTAAAAAGACCTTTGAATTGGCAAAAGGTGAATATAAAATAGCAGTTGCCTTTTTGCTTGTAAATATGCCTGAAAGAGACCTTAAAAGTTTTAAAGCGGATTATTTAATTAATAATATTGAATGGGCCTTCAAAAGCAAGAAAGAATTTCCATGGTCAAAAAATGTCCCTGATTCCATGTTTTTAAATGATGTACTGCCCTATGCTGTTCTAAATGAGCGAAGAGATAATTGGCGTGAAGATTTTTATACACGATTCTCAAAATATGTAAAAAGTTGTAAAACAATTGAGCAGGCCATCGACTCCGTAAACATAAATATTGTTAAAGAAGTAAATGTAGTTTATTCAACTGAAAGACCAAAAGCTGATCAAAGCCCTTTTGAATCCATGGATTGCGGGCTAGCTTCCTGTACCGGGCTATCTATTTTATTGGTTGATGCTTTCCGTTCGATGGGAATTCCTGCACGTCTTGCAGGTACACCTTTGTGGACCACAGTTAAAGGAAACCATAGTTGGGTAGAAGTTTGGATCAGGGGTGAATGGTATTTTACTGAATACTATCCAGGAAAAGCCCTGAACAATAGTTGGTTTGTTGAGCGTGCAGGTAAAGCAAACCCTGAAAAACCGATTCATTGGGTTTATGCATCTTCATTTAAAAAAACAGATATTAAATTCCCTTTAGTGTGGGATGAAAATATTGATTACGTATACGCTGAAAATGTAACCGACAGATATATCCAGTTATATAATTCCCAAAAAAGAGAAAAAGCAGATAATGAAGATAAAGTGATTGTTTCCATACATTTGTTTAACAAAAAGGATAATCTAAAAGGCGACAACCGAATATCACAACAAATCTATATTCTAGAAGATAAAGATACCATCTCAAAATTTAAAACTGCCGGACCAGAAGATGATCTGAACAATTTCAAAGAAATTTTCTTAAATAAAGAATCCAGTTTTAGTGTTCATTATTCGGACAATAAAGGTATTAAGCAGTTATATAAATTTCATACATATACTGCTGATTTTAGGGTTGATCTTTTTATTGAAGACTAATTAGAGTTTGTCTATAAAGTCCAACTTCTTCGTTATGGACGGACACTAATTATACATTTTAAACTCTTTTCAATATAAATTTGGAATTTACAAAAATCTTATTTTATCTTTGCAGCCAAGTTGCTCGGCTCCAGATATTAGATTTTATCCACTTAAAAGAGCAAATTATGATTGAATATATTTTACATATCAGACCAGAGATTGGGAAAGTTTAAACCACAGGTATAAACTTCTAATAAACTACATGTCCCAATCCAATGTGATTGGGTTTTTTGTATCCACACATTTCATTTATCAATTATTTGTTTATTGTTCCTGCTGTAATTAGTCCTTGATGACTATATTACAGAGCACAGGTTGACCTGCTGTAAAATGCATACTATCAACCTTTAATAATCATCCCTTATTCAATCAAATTATGGGTAAACAAAAATTAAAAGGTAAATTTACACCAAAGATTGTACGAATGGATAAACGGTAAAAATCTGCTTTGGAAGAAAACAATTATGCAGAACTAAAAGAAGATCTTCATACAAAGTGGATAGAACACAATACTTTATCACGTGGAAATTCAGTTAGAGTTTATAAGAGAGAATAGTTTAAAAGAATTAAAATTAAATAAAATGTCAATAACATTAGCAGATCAATATTATATAAAAGCAATTGATAATTATCCTTATAATTTAGAGGAATCGATTGAAAACCTAAATTATGCACTAAGTGCTTGTTCAGTAATAAAGTTTACAATTATAAGGCAGTTATTTTGTTCTTTTTCAAATTAAAAAAAACTGCAAATAGCGAGCCTATTTAAAGCGTTTTTTTAAGCAGAAAAAGGACAAAAGAACAAGTTTGAATGTAAAGGTTATTTCTTAACGAGCACTAAGTTATAGAAAAGAGCATGCTGGCGTAAATTGCTTAATGGGAAGGTTTTACTATGAGCAATTAAAAGATTTTGATGAAGCAGAATTTTACTTTCAAAATGCACTTGCTTCAGATTTGAAACACCTGGAAACATTTGAGTGGTATACAAGATTACTTATTAAAAAGCGAAATTTTAGTTCAGCCCAGAAGCTTATAAATCAAAGCTATAAAATCAAAGGAGTGAATTTATCGATTATGTTTCAACTAAAGGCATTAATTTTTGAATATCAAAAACAGTATACACAATCATTACAGCTCTTAAAGAAAGCTCTTGAAGAATCATTTAATGAAGAAGATAGTAATTTCATCAAGTCAGAGATAACAAGGGTAAAAAAGAAAATTAAAAAATTGGAATTATAAGTTTTATATCCTAAAATTGTACGCATAATATATATGTATCTTTTTTACCCTTATAAATTAACCTATAAAACCTGCTAAGAACAGTAAATATGTATAAATACTTAGAAAACTTTAGTTTAAAAAATATTATTCTTTTTTTTGTTATATTATTTTCCAGTCTTATTTTTTCAGTTATACTTATTTTTTTAAGTATAAATGTTAAAAAAAACTCACTTGACGATTCAAAAGCTATTGTCGATAGCTATACTAAAAAAAATGCAGTGGCCCTTGAAGGTATATTCAATGAAGTGATGTCAATTACAAGGACACTTGCAAATGCTTTTATAGAAAATAAAGACGATAATTTACAGAGTTTAAACCCAGTTAGTGAGAAAATATTAAAAAATACGTTGATAAATAATCCTGAATTCATTTCTGTTTGGCTGGATTGGGAAATTAAGGCTATTAAACCTGATTATAAGAAAAAAAATGGCAGGGTTGGAAGTGCTATTTATAGAATAAATGGAAATTTTACCAGTTATCGGGACATAAGGGACACTACAGATCTTGAAATTAAAGGTGGGTATTATGATATAAAAAAGAGCAAAAAGGAAATTATGGGTGAACCATATTATGATCAGTACACCGAAGATCTTGCTGGGATATTGATGGTTAGTCCATCAGTACCTATTATTGCAAAAGATCAGTTTATTGGTATGGTTGGTGTTGACCTATCAATGGAAAGAATAAGAAAGATAATAAAAACGGTCAAACCCTATGATATTTCCAAAGCATACCTGATTTCACCCAATAATATTATTGTTGCACACACGGATAATGAATATTACGACAAAAACTTATTCGATGTCAAAAATGAACAAAAAGATAGTTATGAGCAAGCTACTAAAGAAGTTATGCAGCAAAAACCTTATGCAGCACAAATGCGTACAAAAGATGGTAAAGAAGAATATGTATCGTTTGTACCTGTTGTGATTGGGAAAGATAATGAAATTTGGACCCTGGTTACAGAAACACCAACCAGCATAGTTACGGAAAAATCAAATAAATTGTTTGTTTTAACCATTGGCATCGGTGTTTTAGGAATTGTAATTTTTAGTATGGTTATATATTTTGTGCTTAATAAAGTTACAAAAAAGCTTATACAAACGATTAACCTTTCGGAACAAATAAGCAATGGTGACCTAAGCCAAAGGATTAATATAAGTGGGGAAAATGAAATTGGACGGCTTGCTTTATCTATGAACAAAATGACTGAGAAATTGAAAAATACAATTTCAGAAATTTCAGCAAGCTATAATCATATTAATCAATCAAGCAGCGAAATCACCCAGTTTTCAGATGAACTTTCTAATGGTTCTTCAGCTCAGGCAACCTCAGTAGAACAAGTAATGGCCCAAATCGAAGAAATAATTTCAAACATTCAAGCTAATACTGATAATGCAAAACAAACTGAATTAATATCAGCTAAAGCTCTTGAAGGTATAAAAAATGGTAGTAATTCAGCTAATGAAACAGCCAAATCAATAAATAAAATAGCTGAAAAAATTTCCCTTATTGATGAAATATCGAAACAAACGAATATCCTGGCATTAAACGCGGCAGTAGAAGCTGCCCGGGCAGGTACACATGGCAAAGGCTTTTCTGTTGTTGCAACTGAAGTTAAAAAGCTGGCTGAAATGGCACAAATGGCTACAGAACAAATTAATGAGCTTTCTTCAAATGGGGTTTCACTATCAGATCAATCTGAAAAAGAATTAATGAACCTTATTCCCGATATTGAAAAAACAGCCTCATTGATTAATGAAATAACCACGGCCAATATTGAACAAAGTAATGGTGCCACCCATGTACAGAATGCAGTGCAGAATCTGAATACCATTGCTCAAAAAAACACGGAGCTTTCTGAAAACCTGGAAAACAAGGCAGATAACCTTTCGGAAGAGGCTGACCGCCTAAATGAAATTATAAAATATTTCAAAATCTAACCATCAAGGGTATGTAAAACAACACTTATCCTGAAAACCAATTATAATATAAAATTGATTGACCAAACCTAAATACAATGAGCATATCACAAAAATATGGAAGGACTTATCATTTTCCATTTTCACCGGGTACCACTAATGACGACAGGATAAATAATGATTATTGGTTAGATATTCAAAAGATTGAGAATTTGGTAATTACTGAAAAACTAGACGGGGAAAACACTTGCTTGAACCAGTTTGGGGTATTTGCCAGATCCCATTCGGCACCTACAAATCATCCATGGGCAAGCTATTTAAAGGAGCATTTGGCCTTGATTAAGAACGATTTAAGCGAATTAGAAATATTTGGTGAAAATCTAAATGCTATTCATTCAATTGTATACCCAAAAATTGAGGATTATTTTTATGTATTTGCAGTCCGTGAAAGCAATAAATGGTTATCCTGGGAAGAAGTAAAGTTTTACGCAGCTATGTTGGATTTTTCAGTAGTGCCTGAAATTAAAACACTTAAAAGCCCTTATGTTGAAAAAAAGTTCAAATCGGCAATTTTAGACATTACCAAGAATGAAAGTGCGTTTGGTTCAATTGATACAGTAAGTAATGTAAACTGTACAATGGAAGGTGTGGTGTGTAGAAATGAGGATTCATATAAGATTGATAAATTCAAACAAAATGTTTTTAAATTTGTTAGAAAAGGACATGTTAAAACGAATGAACATTGGTCCAGAAATTGGAAAAGGGCAAAACTGGCCTGGGAGCAATAAAAAAATAAGAACACCTTATAATTTTTATTTCAACAAACCCTGGATGTTATTGTAATATAAGAACTTAGCAAATATGAATAACATGTGGAAGATACATCAATCTTATAATTGGAAAGACTTAGAAGAAAAATTTACCTGGGTACAAGATATGCAAAACGTTCCACAGGATCCAATCCATCATGCCGAAGGCAATGTTGATGTTCATACCCAAATGGTTCTGAATGAATTGATTAAATTATCTGAATTCAAGGAGCTTAATGAACAGGACCAACATATTTTAATAGCAGCAGCCTTAATGCACGACATTGAAAAACGTTCTACCACAGTAATTGAAAAAAATGGCAGTATTAGTTCGGCTTTTCATGCAAAGAGAGGTGAAAACACCGTTCGGGAAATACTTTACAAGGAGGTTAAAACCCCTTTTGAAATTAGGGAACAAATAGTAAAACTAGTTCGTTATCATGGGCAACCACTTTGGATATTGGATAAATCAAACCCTGAAAAGGCAGTGGTAAAATTATCTTTTGAGGTAAATACTAAATTGCTGGCAATTTTGGCAACAGCGGATGTAAAAGGAAGAATTGCAGAAGACAAAGAAGATCTGCTCACCAGAATTGAACTTTTTGAGGAATATTGCTCAGAACTTAACTGTTGGGGGAATGCCAGAAAATTTGAGACAGATTTGGCTAAATATCATTATTTTACTAATAATTCGCATATCAGTTATGTTCCTTTCGAAAATGAAAGCTTTGAAGTGATATTACTTTCAGCTCTACCGGGCAGTGGCAAAGATTATCACATCAAAGAAAACTATGATGAATGGCAGGTTATTTCACTGGATAATATGAGGCGAAAATACAAAGCTTCACCGGTAGATAAAAAAATGACCGGCAGGATTGTGCAGGAGGCAAAAGAAATGGCTAGAAAACATATGCGTGCCAAGCAATCTTTCGTTTGGAATGCTACTAATTTAAGTAGCAGTCTTAGAAAGTCTTTAATTGATTTGTTTGTTGATTACGGTGCCAGGGTAAAAATTGTTTATATTGAGGTACCATACCAAAGACTGGTAGAACAAAACCTTAACCGAGAAAATCCTATTCCACATAATGTTATGGATAAAATGATATCAAAATGGGAGGTCCCTCAAATGTGGGAATCTCATATTGTGGATTATAATATTGCTTAAAATAAAAAAGCATAACATTTTTACATTAAATTAGTACCTGTTCTATATTAGCTGCAAATCAGTAAGTTTTTTATCTTATTAATATTCTTTAATACTAAACCTGCTAAACAAATGGTACACAATAATAATCGACAAGTTTTTGGCCTTGGGGAAACAGTTTTTGACGTTGTTTTTAAAAACGGGAAACCTATAGCCGGTCACCCGGGCGGTTCAACCTTTAACTGTATGATTTCTCTGGGCAGATGTGGTATTAACGGGGCATTTATCAGCGAAACAGGAAATGACCATATCGGGGATATTACTATTAAGTTACTGGAAGACAATGATTTGTCGGGCGAATACGTAAACCGGTTTTCTAATGGAAAATCTGCATTGTCGCTGGCATTTTTAGATGAAAAAAATGATGCTGAATATGATTATTATAAAGATTACCCAAACCAACGGTTGCAGCTTGAACTACCTGAAATAAAAAAGGACGACATTGTTGTTTTTGGTTCATTTATAGCGCTGAACGAGGCGGTAAGGCCATTTGTTAAAAAGTTCGTTGAATATGCCCATAGTGCTGGTGCCATTATTTATTACGACCCCAATTACCGTGACAAACACGTCCATAAGCTGGAAAATTTAATGCCTACATTAACAGAAAACTTTAAACTATCAACTATAGTAAGGGGCTCTGATGAAGATTTTCAAAATATTTACAAAACAAGTAGCATAGAAAAGGTATACAATAATATTTCTGAGTATTGTCCAAACCTGATTTATACGGCCAACAGCAAAGCTGTAAAAGTAAAAACAAAAAACCATGAATTAAAACACAAAGTTCCAAATATCCAGCCAATTAGCACGGTAGGGGCAGGGGATAGCTTTAACGCAGGAATTGTTTATTCATTAATTAAAAATAATATCGGGATAGATGATATTCCGGGGTTACAGAAAGAATCCTGGGATAAAATGATCCAAACCGCCATATCCTTTTCAACAGAAGTTTGTATGAGTTATGAGAATTATGTTTCAAAAGGATTTGCAAAAAAGCTATTAAGTAAAAGTTAATATGTTCAAATGTTCTTTGGGTTGTAAAACAGGATCAATAACAATCAATATTTATGCTGGCTATTTTGCCAAGTGCTATGTTGTTAGCAAGGATATTTGGTCGATTCATCATGAAATTCTCAAAAGAAGTGCAAAACCAGGTGGCTGAATCCAACACCATCTTTGAAGAAACCTGTTAAAGAAAATATCATTACGGCCAGAAACTTCTGAGCATAATTTTTATCTAAAAACTTGACTTTTATCATTTTGCATCGTAAATTTATTCCAAATTTTAAAAATCTATTTGCAAATCATCATTCATCTTTTAAAAAAACCTCCTTGTATTTTTGAAAAGACAGAATCTGAAGTTAAATATCAAATCATCAATTAAACTGATTAAAAGAAAAGTAAAAAGACATTTTATTCAACATTTAATAACACTAATAATTTTTTTACTAATTAAAGATAGGAGATATTAAAAATGAAAACAAACAAAATTTTTATTGTAGTTTTATCACTTGCAATGCTACTACCTGCATTTTCTACAATCCAGGCGCAAGAAAAGAAAAAAAAAGAAAAAGCCTATTGGTATGTTAGCTCTTATAAAGTTCCCTGGGCAAACATAGATAGTTTACAAAAACTTGTTAAAAAGTATACTATCCCTATTATTGCAGAGGCAAAAAAACGAAAAACACTCTTAGATTATAAAATACTTATCCATCATACAGGTGATGAGTATAATGTAGTAATTATGATGAAATATCCTTCATGGGCTGCTATTGGTAAGGGCAGTGGTTTACAAGCCGCATTTGAGGCAATTGAATCAAATAAAGCTAAAAGAGACTCGATCAATGCAGCCTTCGCATGGTTGTTTGACGGTTCTGTCCATAAAGACAATATATATAGGGAAATAACGGACAAACCGTAAAATGACAATGAATTTATTTTAATAAATCATATACTTAACAATTTGTATCGTAGAAAAGCGAAGTTTGCAGCTTCGCTTTTCTAATTTTGAAAGTTTTAAGCTATTCTTAATGCATAAACCCTAACCAAACCCTAATTTAATCACACCCCTTTTCATTTGGCTTGTAGGCTCTTGCCAGGCATGGAGGAGTAAAGGTTTCATCAACAGTAAACCGCCAGAAGGAGTTTCACACACATAAGGGATACTGTTGTTAGCAATGGTTTCAATTTCAGCATCTGAGAGTATTTTATTATGAGAACCGGGAACCACCCCTAACGCACCATTCTTATGATCAACATCATCAAGGTAGATAAAAACCAGGAAAGAACTTTTTTGCTTATTTCCATTTTCCTTCTTTCCAAAATCAAAATCCTGATGCCAGGAAAGATATTCTTTGGAATTATTAGGCCTTTCAGTATAAGTTGCCTCGGACAATAGTGGTGTTTCACATATTGATTTTAAAATTTTGCTCAGGTTTTGATTAAAAAGTAAAGGTTTTATAGATGGAATATCCTTAAACAAATCTTTTATATCCGTAATGTGTTTATTTGTTTCCTTAAAATGCCTGTGCAGTTCTCTTTTAATATTTCTGATTTCCCTTTTAGTATAAATATACTTTAAAATGCTAAAACCCTTGTGTTCCAACCGCCTAGTTGCAGTTAATAGTCCCGGTTCACTGATTTCTGTGTTGTAAAGATCCAAACCACCGCTCAAACGTTCCCTAATACTACGTTTCAACCTTTCAGGGGCAATTACTTTTATACCATCGCCAAAGCCCAAAATATCTTTTTCAAGCTCAAAATTATGATGAACATCTAAAGAAATAGTAATCCCGTAATAATTTTTATCTATTAGCTTTTGCGATGGATGAAAAGGCTTTGTAAGTACGTAAGGAGCATGCTTTTGCGTAACAAACAATATGACTTTCGAAGGCGGGTGGTTAGTGAGCACAGATACACCAATCGTATGTTGAAAATAAGCTGATGCGTTAAAATCCGGTCTGGGAACATATAAAGCATCACTTTTGTCAATTTTAATTATCCGGTCAAGGGCTAAATTTAATAAATTACCATCTTCCTTTTTTGAACCAAGTACAAACCATCTGTTTCTAAATTCTTTTAGCAAATAGGGGTGAAAATCAAATGTACTTGATTGCCTTGCTTTAAAAGATTGATAACTGATTTGGATTGCTTTTCTTTTTATTATAGACTGATATAATGAATCCAAATGTTCCAAACCTTTTAGATTTTCATTTTTTTCAAAATCAATAACCGGGTCCTGATCTGTTTTTTGGGCGTGTACATGATCTTCCAGTTTTTGGACCATACTATCAAGCTCTTTAAAATGGGTAAATCCTTTGAACTGCCTAAGAAATTCCACTGTTTCATTTAGGCGTTCCAAATCCTGGTCTGTAACCGGTATATTTGTGATACTATAATCGTGGTCTTCATATATATAGTATTTCTTATCAACCACAATGATGGGAGCATTATAGCCCAATTTATCGCTTCTCATTAATTGAATATCTGCCTGAATAGTCCTTTTACTTACTCCTTTATCAATTCCTTCATAATCATAAAGAGCATCTGAGCATGCTACAATAAGGTCTTCCAATGTCCATTGTCTATAATGGTTTTGCAGGCACTTATTGATTGTTTTATAGCGAATTAAAGCATTTCTGTTTACAGGCATTTTAAAAATTTTTAATAAAAATAAAAAAAACTTCCAACTACGCAAAAAGATTGCGCACATGAATATTTCCTTTGTCGAGTAATAAAAAGTAAAAAACAAACAAGTTCTTTAAAATATTGTGCATTTGCACTAAAGAAAGTTAATAGTTAATTTATGTAAGACCACGATCGAAGTGTCTGTATAGCTTCTTAGTATTGTAATACCCTGTATTTCAATATGCTGCTTATATATTTTAACATTAACTACCAAGCTGAAAGTCGGGGGTTCGAATCCCCCTCTGCCAACAGGCAGATAGCTCAGTGGGTTAGAGCAACAGCCAAGGGTGTTGCAGGTTCGAATCCTGCCTTCGTTTAGGTCGAAGTAGCTCAAATTGGTAGAGCACTGGAAAATTACTCCAGTATGGACTGTAAATCCATGCATCTAAAAGCTGATCACTTGTAAAAATGATCACTGTAAAACAGTGCAAAGTAATCCGGTCCAGGTAATTTTGGTTACAAGGACAAATTGGATGGCAGCCTGAATAAAAAGGATA